>NZ_JAIHOM010000025.1 GCF_026130165.1 Spirulina subsalsa FACHB-351
GCACAAATTGTCATGCTAAGAGTGATCCCTGAGCCTTAGCTAAAGAGTCGTGCTTCGCTGTTTCTATACTGGTCGGGTTTCATCCCGTCGGTAAAACCGAGGGTCTTCACCCGACATTGCAGATAATCACGACTAACGGCCTTTTTCAGCCACCCCTCCCTAAACCAAAAAGATACTTAAGGGGTCCGCCAGTTTCTGCTGGGTGCCGGCTAAAACGAGGGAGAGATATTGCCTTAAGCGTCGCCCTTGTTGATAGTTAGGAATATAATTCCCCTGACCATCGGGACGGAATAAGGGGGCGGCCATAACAGCCTGATATTCTAGGGTTTGTTGGGACTCGGGAGTTAACCAGAGGAGATGATGGGCTGTGGGGACTAGGCCGGAGGGTAATTTTCCTTCTAAGATGGCTAAGACTCGCCACATACAAGCTTTCGGGTTGATGCCTCGTTGTTCTAGGGCTTGTAACATTCGTTCGAGGGTGATGGGTTTTTGGGGGAAGGTGTGGAGTAATTCTGACAAGAGGAAAAAATCACTGTATTGGTGGCGTAAGCGGTCGAAGAGTTGGGGATACTGGGGCAGTTGGGCTAATCCGAGGGCGACTGGCCGGGTGTCGGGGGGGTGAAGACCTTGGATAAAGCGGGCTTGGGGGAATTTTTGCCTTAACCAAGGTTCTAAAAAAGGCCATAAGGGGGTGAAAAAATCTCCACTGTAGAGAATTTGGCTGATTTTTGTGCCGGGATGCTGCAATCCGTCCTCCTGATAGTCTCTATGGCTGAGTAGGAGGTTAATCTGTTGGTTGAGTTGTTTGGTGAAGGGGGTCAATATTTGTTCAATTAAGTCTGCCCGTTGTACTCCCCAAGTTTGCTCTCCGAGGAAGGTGGAGAAGGATTCTTGTTTCTGTAAAATCAACCACACTCGACGGGCCATTTCTAAAAGCGATCGCCCTTCGGAAAAAGACAACACCTGCAATAAGGCCTGATCTCGCTTTGGGTGATCTGGTGTTCCCCCTTGAGGAGCCTCAAACTGTAAATCGGCCAGAAACGCCTGTTCTGGTTGCCACTGGGGATAAATCAACTGGTAAAAAATATCCTCATATAACCCCTGTAGTCCATAATCCAAACTGGTGAGGGTAAAATCACGATAGGAGAGGTCGTTTAAATCGTCGGGAAGGTCTACTAAACCCAGTTCAAGGGTGGTTATCCCTCCTTGGAGGATTAAGGTGCTAGAAGGGGCAAGGTCGGGGCTGTAGGGGCGGGGATCTTCTAAGCGTTCCTGATGGACTTCTTGCCGATCCTGACAGACTTGTGACCAATGAGCCAATAAAACGGCGATCGCATCCTCCACAAAGATCACCTGATCCGGACGCTCCACCACCTTCGCCCCTAAAATCACCTCCCGCACATTAAAGCGATAACTATCCCCCCAAGTCGCCGGACAGTTCACCACCACCGCCACCACATTGGACAACATCTCACCCAACACCTCCCCCGATAACCCCTTAGCCCCCACCCGATACAAATGTTTTACTCCCGCCGGAGTTAAGCTACTCAATAAACTCTGTAAAGCCCGTTGCACCCAATAAAGAGAAATACTTTGACCCAGATCCCCATAGACCTTAGGCTCCCATTGTCGTTGTTTGCGACTGTAATACGGCACCGCCACATTCAACAAAGGCTTAAACTGCTGAACTAACGTCCCCTCCCCCGGTTTCGCCACCTCAGCCGCCATCTCCCCCACCACCATACTCAACCGAGACTTACCCGTTGGCTTAACCTTGGGGCTAAAATAGGCCATCAACGGCAACACCGAAAGCGTCCGACTATCGCTAGAGCCATTGCGTGCCGACCAATAGAGATGATATTGTTCCCCGGTCCCCACTTTCTGCAACACAGCCGAAATGCCAAGGGTGTCAATCTCTAAACCGAGATAGCAACGATTTTCTGGAGCTTCTTCCGAGGAAAACATGGACTCTACAGAGGGTTAGGAGTGATTTGACTTCTCGATTTTAATCAAGGGTTAACTCTCACTCTTTATTTTTAGGTTTGAACAGGGAGGGAGTTGTCACTTCACTCCAAGGATCCGTTGTAATTTCTGTGATGGAGTGAATAATCCGCACTTCATCGGAATCCCCCTCCGATTCTAGGTCAGCCGACTCCTCAAAATCCAGACTTTCCTCTGGACTGTCCCATAAATCGGCAATGGGGGGCAACTCATCAAAAACCATTTCAGGGGGATCTAGGGGATCTAAGGGGTGAAAATCTCCCGCATCCACAAACGTCACCACCGGATCCGTTGCAACCCCATGAATGGGGAGTTCCTCCCAATCTTCCTCCGTGGGTAAATCCAACAAGACCGAACTAGGATCTTCAGGCCAACTCTCCGGATCAACCACATCCGGTTCTGAGTCATCCTGTGCCGATGGGTGAATCCCGTCTGAGGGGGAAACCCCGTCCGTTATCCCATCCAATACAAGGGGATGGGGCATCTCGTCCTCTTGAGGCTGTTCCAACCCCATTTCCGGTTCAGAATTCCCCTCCTCTGGTGCGCTAATTTCCCAGTCCTCAACGGTAGGTTCCACCGTCTCCTGTGGAGTGAAGGATAAAAGAACATCTTCAGGGGGATTTTCCTGTTCTGGTGCGCTAATTTCCCAGTCCTCAACGGTAGATTCTACTATCTCCTCTCTCTCCTCCACGGGGGATTCTACTTCCTCCTCAGCAGGTGCAGCTAAAAGCACTTCCTCAGCATCACTTTCCCCGGAAATCTCCTGTCTTGGCTCAACTGGGGATTCTACTCCCTCCTCAGTCGGTGCAGCTAAAAGCACTTCCTCAGCATCACTTTCCCCGGAAATCTCCTGTCTTGGCTCAACTGGGGATTCTACTCCCTCCTCAGTCGGTGCAGTTAAAAGCACTTCCTCAGCATCACTTTCCCCGGAAATCTCCTGTCTTGGCTCAACTGGGGATTCTACTCCCTCCTCAGCAGGTGCAGTTAATCCCGTTTCCGGTCCAGGAATAACCTCCTCGGCAGGACGAACGCTAGACTCCTGTACAACCTCCGGTTCTCCCCATATATCACCATCTCCCCCATCATTCATGGATAACGGACGAGTAAAGGCAGGATTAGAACTAGGGTGACTGCTTGTTGTATCATCAGAGTCCCACATATCCCGAGACACAAAAACCTCGTCGGGTTCTTCTTCCTCTTCTTCAATTTCCAGAACTTCCACCTCATCTTCTGCTTCCTGTAACAGCAGATCAGACAAGGACTGAATCACCACCACCCCGGATAAGTTTTCTGGTTGAGCGACTGCAACCACTTCCTCCTCGTCTAACACAATTTCCATTGATGGGGGGGGAGGAGTCACGGCTTCTGGTGTTTCTACGGTTTCCTTACCCCCCAGCTCGACATCTTGAACTCTCTCGGAGACAGGAACAGGCATTTCTGCCATGGTAGGTTCTACCGGAGTGGGTTCTACTTCCTCATCAGGAACAACAGGAGCAGGTTCTGTCCTAGCTTCTAACTCTTCTGTGGGTAAGGTAGTGGGTTCTACTTCCTCATCAGGAACAACAGGAGCAGGTTCTGTCCTAGCTTCTAACTCTTCTGTGGGTAAGGTAGTGGGTTCTACTTCCTCATCGGGAGCAACAGCAGGGGCAATTTTTGCCTCGGGTGTAGCCACTGCTGGAGACTGTTCAAAACTAACTAAATCTTCGTTGAGATGTTGGAGGGTTTCCTCTCCTAACACTTCATCTAATACGGGATGACGCAGAACCGAGGTTTCCTCGTCTGGGAGGAGTAACTCCTCTTGCTCTGGATTATGAAACTCATCAAGGTCTTGTTCTACCTCTTCTCCCTCTTCGGGTGAGCGGACGACTAAATCCGACACCTGATCTAAGAGCATGGTTAAAGATGCCGTGGTGACAATCTCCTCCTCGTCCTCGTCATGGGTTTCTGCTAACTTGGCTTTCGCCGGAGATAATTCCGCCGGGGGAACGGTTTCTGGGGCGGGTAAAGCGGGAACGTCTTCAAATAGGAGGGTTTCTAGGCTAACATCTCTCCGCAAGGTCAACAGGGAGGAGTCTTTTAACCCGATTGCGGGATCGTCCAACTCCGCAAAGAGGGCGGTTTCTAGGGGTTGATCGGGGCTGATTCCTTCAAATAGTACGAGTTCGGGGGTGGGAGGTGGGGGTTCTTCTGTGGTGAGGATGAGATCCGATTCTGAGGGGGGTGTCTCGGTGGTGAATAGATCGGAATCGCTGCCGAATAACTGTTCATCCCACGCTTCCCACATTTCGCTGGCATGGGGGGGTGCAGGGGTTTCGGGGGTGGGTTCTCTTGGTTCAATCTGGAGGACTTGATTGGCTTCTGTGGCACTTAAATCTAGATCCAGTATGGCGGCGAGGGTATCGGGTACCCTGGCGGATTCGGAACGGTCTAATATGTCGAAATGATGACTTTGTAGGGGGATTTCTACCCCGGCGAAGGGGTAGAGGGCATTTTCGTTTGTATCCCGTGATCTGGGAAGGGAAAGCTCTGTTGTGGATGTTTCGGGGGCTTCTGGGAGAGCAGAGGCTGGGTGGTCTTTGGAGGAGGGGAGGGAGAGGGGCGTTCCGTTGGCGTAGGGGGCTGAAGGAAGGGCGGGGGCGAGTTGTTGAAGGTAGTCTTGGAAGAGGTTGACGCTTTGTTCCCCTAAGTCGTGGAGGTTGGCGATGTTTTCGCCGAGGGAGTAACGATAGGCTTGGAGATCCTGTTCTAGGGTTTGGAAGACGCTGCGCACGGTGGCATCCCAACCGAGGAGCAGTTGATCAAATTGGCGCTGGAGTTCTCGTAATTGTTCGAGTCGTTCGAGTTGTTGGAGGGGGTTGGGGTTGAGATTGGAGGGCAGGGCGGCCTTTTGGGGGTTTTCCTGTAGGAGGGGCAGGAGTTGGTGGGTGAAACTTTCGAGCGATCGCGCCATTTGTTGCTGGAGTCCTTCACTACACCGGGCTAACAGGACTTGAACAAAATCCCCGGTGATTTGTTGACGCTGACTTTCTAACTTGCGGATCTCGTGGAGTAGGGCCTCACGTTGTTGACGGAGGGTTTCTAACTCCATCTGTAAGGGTTCAATCCACTGATGGCGCTGTTGATTCATCTGTCTCATGACGGCCTGGGCGATCGCCTCGGCTGTCTCTTTCCCTCCGACTGTCTCGGTTGGAGCTAGATTGGGGCTGTTTCCTTCGGAACTCTGTGCGAACAACAGAAACTGACGGATTTTCGCTAAAACCCTCTGTTGTTCATGTAGTTTTTGTTGATGCACTTGTTGGGGGTTAACCTCTTGTGCCTTGGCGTTAACCCCAGTCAAAACCTGATCAATTTCTGTAATCAGTGCGTGAATATCTGTTGGTGAAGTCACAGTCAAACCCAGATCGTAAAAGTACGCAAAGCGGAAACGCCCTATCTTTTTATATTGACACTCTCCCGATACATTGGGAAATTTTTGGCTCAAACTTAGATGGCCTGCCTAAATGATAACCCAGGAGTCTCAGAGAGAAGAGATCGTGAACGACCCACACGAAAAAAACTCGGGAGTTTGGTAGCCCCGTCTCTTTAAAGCGGGGAGTAGTCAATTCTCTACGAGGATGTGACAGCAAACTCTTTAGGTTGGGGGGTGCAGTATGGGGGATGGAGTGGGGAGGGCGGGTAAAAAAATGCAAGCACCTCAGATCGCCATTAGGCGTTGATTACTATCGCCTATGGCTCTGTCGGGGTCAATCTCTGATTGGCTAGACAAGAGTCTATGAGGAAAGAATCCACTCGCCTTTAGGCAGTGGAGTGTCAAATCAACGTTGGAGGGAACAAACTAGATCCTTGACCTTGAGCAAAAAACTTTTTAGTAATAATTTCCCGAAATGTCTCAAAATCGGTCTGCCATGTGCTAATCCGTTTGCTTAAATAAGCGGTTTTTTGGTCTTGATATTCGGGAGGAATGCCATAGGTAAACCCTCCCGAAAATAATAAAGCGGCGATGGAAGTTTGATCCGGTTGTTGTAAACGAACTTCATTAATCCCCAAGTTGAGGGGACAACGTTTAAGCTGATAACTTAAATTGATCGATGCTTTGAGGGGGGCTTGTCCTAACTGTTGCCATCCTCCGGGAGCTAATAAGGTTTCGACAATGTATTTGCGGGCGGCATCTTCTTGATTGGGAAACCCGATGAGAATTTTGGGGTTAATACTAATGCCTTGATAATTGGCGTGGGGGAGTTTTTCGAGGTACTGACGGGCGACAACGGGGGCTTGGAGGTCTTGGGGATTTTGCTTAATGGCTTCTAGGAAGTTAATGGAACGCGGTTGAGCAAAAATATTCACCCCATTGCTAAAGTTCAATTGGGCTACGGCATTATTCAAAACGGGTTGCTGGGTTAATTCCCAGTCGGTGGGAATGATGCCGCTAAAACGTAGGAAGTCTAAACTGATGCTGCCGGGATTGAGATCTGTGGCGGCGATCGCAACGGCCACCTCCTGCATCTCAATATGATTCCCTAGCAAGGGGTTGGTGAGTGGTAAATTTTGCGCCATGATCCTAATTCAATTGAGTAGTTAGGGCTTGCTGAATAAATCCGAGAGTTGGGGAGGCGGGAATCGGGAGGCGGGAGTCGGGAGTCGGGAATCGGGAATCGGAAACAATTGTCAATTGTCAATTATCAATTCCCTATTACTTCTCCCCCTCTCCCCTGCTCCCCTGCTCCCCTGCTCCCAGTTAAGAGGCCATCGTTGCCGTAGAACGTCGGCGACGACGGGAACTCGCCGGAGTGGAACTGGTTTGATCATCGGAAGTGGGGGGCGTTTGCAAGAGGAAAATCACTAAGGGACGACTGCGTAACTCCCGTTGGGTCAAACGCTGTAAACTGTTCTCAATCTCCGCACAAACTTTATCCCAGTTCATCCCCCCATTTTTGGACTCGCTGATCTGTTTACTGTAATCCGAGAGCAAACGTTCCACATTGCGGATCATCAACTGCTTAATAAAGGTCTGATCGCTCGTAGAAACCACACCGCGTAAATGAATGGCTGGGGGAGCGAGTAACTGTAAATTGTGATCCACAGCGGCCGCTACTGTCACAACGCCATCTTCTGCCAGTTGTTGGCGCTCTTTCATCACATGATCATGGACAATTCCCGCCCCATCGACTAACTCAATCCCCGAGGGAACTTGTCCGGCAATACCAATCCGCTCCTCGGTTAGCTCTACAATATCCCCATTGTTAATAATCACCATATTTTCCGCCGGAATGCCCATATTTTGCGCCATTTGGGCGTGTTTCACCAGCATCCGATGTTCTCCATGGACGGGGACAAAAAACTTAGGTTTCGTCAAGGCGAGCATCAACTTATGATCTTCTTGGGCCCCGTGACCGGAAACGTGAATCCCTAAATGACGACCATAGACAACATTTGCCCCTAACATCATTAAGCGGTCGATAGTGTCCACCACGGCTAAGGTATTGCCGGGAATGGGATTGGCACTAAAGACAATGGTATCTCCTTGTTTTACCCGGACTTGGCGGTGATCCTTGCGGGAAATGCGCGTCAGGGCGGCTAAGGTTTCTCCTTGGGAGCCGGTGGTCAAAATCAAAACTTTCTCATCGGGTAAACCGGACAGGGCTTTGAGGGGGGCAAATAAATCTTCGGGACACTTGATGTAACCCAGTTTGCGGGCATGGGCGATGACGTTTAACATAGAACGTCCCAAGGTGATCACTTTGCGGTTATGTTTTTGCGCTAACTGTAGAACGATATTGACCCGGTGGACGGAGGAAGCAAAGGTGGTGACAAATAGACGACCTTTGGTTTCGGCAAATACCCGGTCTAAGTTGGGATAAACGGATTGTTCCGAGGGGGTATGGCCAGGAACTTCGGCGTTGGTGGAGTCACTGAGTAAACACAACACTCCTTTTGCGCCATATTCGGCGATGCGGTGGAGATCAAAATATTCGCCGTCTACGGGGGTGTGGTCAATTTTGAAGTCTCCGGTATGGATGAGGACACCCAAGGGGGTGGTAATGGCGACGCTGAAACTGTCGGCGATGGAGTGGGTGTTGCGGATGTACTCGACGCGGAAGGAGGGACTAAGTTGGACGGTTTGCCGGGGGGTAACGCTATTGAGTTGGGTGCGTTCTAATACGCCAGCCTCGTCTAATTTATCCCGCAAGAGGGCCATTGCTAAACGGGGGCCATAAATTTGGGGGATGTCAAACTGTTTGAGGTGGTGGGCAATGCCGCCAATATGATCTTCGTGACCGTGGGTGACGATCATGCCTTTAATTTTATGGCGATTCTCCCGAACGTAGGTCATGTCAGGCAGGACTACGTTAATGCCGTGCATTCCGTCGGTGGGGAAGCCAATCCCGGCATCGAGTAGGATCATTTCGTCGCCATACTCGAAAATACAGGTATTTTTGCCAATTTCATGGAGTCCACCTAAAGGAATGATTTTTAAGGAGGATTTTTGGTTGTTGTTTGTCATGGGATTTTGTTGGTTTAGATAAGGTTGATCGGCTGTTGAAACGCTGTTTTTTTTCAGGGGTTTTGCTGTCACCCTGTTCTGGTTATTTGTCAAAATGCTTAATTGTTCCTAATTTTTGGGGTTACTCAGGTGATGGGATGCTGAAATAATCAATTGTGAATGATCAATCATCAAGGGACTGTTTTGAGGGATGGGAGTCCATGAACAATTGTTCTTTTGTCTACATTCCTGACTCGCCCCTGATGTCCTGTGCTGTGCCTAATCGTGAGAGAAGAGGAGAAGCTTAACTTCTCTCACGATGAGGGGTTTGAGTTTCCGTTACAGGAGTTTGAGGTCGGTTAAAACGCTTTTCACTTTCCCTTCTAATTCTGGGGGAAGGTCAGTTAGGGGAGAACGGAGTCCCCCTACGTCCCACCCTTGGAGTTTTAAGGCGGCTTTGATGGGAATGGGATTGGTGGTACAGAATAGCACTTTAAAGAGGGGGAACAGTTCAACGTGAATGGCTTGGGCGGTTTGGGGTTGACCGGAGACAAAGGCCTCAATCATGGCTTTAATGCGATCGCCCACTAAATGACTGGCCACACTCACCACACCCGTCCCCCCAACGGCTAAGAGGGGTAAGGTGAGGGAATCATCCCCGGAGTAAATCAAGAATTCTGGGGGGGTCGCGACCCGAATTTGACTCACGAGGTCTAAACTCCCACTGGCCTCTTTAATCGCCACAATATTCTCGATTTGGGCGAGTTCTGCCACGGTTTCCGGTTGTAAACTTTGTCCCGTCCGACCGGGGATGTTATAGAGCATGAGGGGTAGATCGGGGCAAGCTTGGGCGATCGCCTTAAAATGGGCTAATAACCCCGCTTGGGGGGGTTTGTTGTAGTAAGGCACGACCTGTAAACTGGCAGCCACGCCCAATTTAGCGGCTTTTTGACTCCGGGCGATCGCTTCATGGGTCGAATTAGACCCCGTTCCCACAATCACCTTGGCTTTCCCCCCGATGGCCTTTTGAACCACTCGGAATAACTCTAACTCCTCTTCCTCCGACAACGTGGGAGACTCTCCCGTAGTCCCACAGACCACTAAACTCTCACTCCCTAAGTTCACGAGATGATCCGCTAACTTTTCCGCCAGACCATAGTTCACCGTCCCATCCGGCGAAAAGGGCGTAACCATCGCTGTAATAACTCGTCCGAACTCTACCACACTGGAATCCACTCCTACCTTCACATCAAAATCGACTTCTCGCACCACTGCCCTGATCAAATCCTAGCAAGTGGCTAAATGCTGACCGGGTTTTAACCAGTCCTTCTCCAGCAATAACTCCGCAATTTGTACGGCATTTAAGGCCGCACCCTTGCGAATTTGATCCCCACATAACCACAACTCCAAACCACAGGCATGGGATAAATCTTGGCGAATGCGTCCCACCAAAACATCATCCTCTCCCGTCGCATCCATTGGCATGGGGAAATAATTTTGTTGCCAATCTTCCACCAAACGCACCCCCGGCGCTTGGGCTATCACGTCCCGGGCTTTTTCCACCGAGAAAGGTTGACTAAACTCCAAATTCACCGCTTCTGAGTGGGCCCGCAACACCGGCACCCGCACACAGGTAGCACTCACCCGTAACTCGGGTTCCCCGAAAATCTTGCGGGTTTCATGGAGCATCTTCAACTCTTCCTCACAATACCCATTCTCCTTGAGCGGGGAATTGTGGGGAAACAGATTAAACGCCAAAGGATAGGGCAGAATTTCCGGTTGGGGAGCTTCCCCCCGCAAAATTGCCCCCGCTTGGGTTTTCACCTCCTCCATTGCCCTCGCACCGGCTCCACTGGCTGACTGGTAGGTAGCCACCACCACACGCTGAATGGGCTGCACTTGATGGAGGGGATAAATTGCCACCCCCAACAAAATCGTCGTACAGTTGGGATTCGCAATAATTCCCTGATGTTGAGCCGCCGCTTGGGGGTTAATTTCCGGCACCACTAACGGCACTTGGGGATCCATACGGAAGGCACTGGAGTTATCAATCACCACCGCCCCCGCCTCTACAGCCACCTTAGCCCAACGTTTAGACGTAGACCCTCCCGCAGAAGCCAACACCACATCCACCCCTTCAAAGGAGCTTTCTTGTACCGCTTCCACCGTTAGGGTTTCCCCTTGGAAAGAGATTTGCTGCCCTGCCGAACGTTCGGAAGCCAGCAACTTCAACGAGGCTAAGGGAAAGTGACGTTCTGCCAGTAGGGTCAAAAACTCACTGCCTACGGCTCCGGTTGCACCAAGAATGGCTACATGAACTGGTTTTGACAAATGATTATCCTCCAAAATTTACAGGGTAGGTAATTTGAGAGACTTTGTGCATAGACTTTGTGCGTATTTTGCTCAATTCGGGCTTTAATAAGGCTTTACTTTATATTTTTTCCAATCAATTCAATTCTGCGGAACAGTTCCCCTCTGGTTCTGGGCTTGTTTTAGGTAACAGTTACAATAAACTTTAGAAATATAACTCTAAAATACTCAGTTTCTCAAGCATCCCCGGTCATTATTTTTTGATGATCGGGTTGGGGTGAGTTCCCATTCTAGTCTAGAACCAACATTTTAGTTCAAATTCGTTGCCAGTGATTCATTGCCAGTGACTCGTTGCCAGTAATGTGACTCGTTGCCAGTAATTTATCCGTAAATACAAGGTGAGTCTGTATCCTTGTCTAAACGAGGCAGATAGTCTAAGTAATTGTAACGCGCTTTGTACCAAATCGGTAAGTGGGGGGGTGAGTCATCAGTTATCAACTGTTGTTTAATGATCAATGCTCAGGGGTCAACCTTTGAATTCCACATCAGGGAGAGATTCCTTAATGGGGAGATGAGGCAGCTTTTTGTCTCTCTAGAGAGTCGAAGGATGGCGACTTGTGATAAGATCGCATTTGCTGTGCCAAGAGATTCCCCTATCTGCGTCTTGTTGAGTGGGGGGTGTATAAACAGTTTCACGTCACAGTTTCAAGTCATAGTTTCACTTCACTTGGTTGAACACGAGTTATCAATGAAAGTTACCCAGGAAAAGCTCCCCGAAAGTCAGATCGGCCTAGCCATTGAAATTCCCGCAGAAACGTCCAAACTGATGTATGAGCGGACAGTTAATGATCTTGCGCGTACTATTAAGCTTCCTGGGTTTCGCAAGGGGAAAATCCCGCGTCAAGTCTTGATTCAGCGTATAGGAGCCGAGCGTATCCGGGCGGAAGTGGTCGAAACCTTGATTCAGGATAGCTTGCAAAAGGCTTTAAAGCAAGAGAAAATTGACCCCCTTGGCAATTACCAGTTAGTCTCTGATATTAACGAACTGGTCAAGGCCTACCAACCCGGCGAAGCCCTTACTTTTACCGCTTCTGTAGATGTAAATCCTGAAGTCAAACTGGGTGAGTATACAGGTTTAAAGGTTCAAGCGGAAAAAATCGAATATAATCCCGCGAAGGTGGATGAGTTTTTAGAGGAGAAGCGGGCTGAACAAGCCATTTTAGCCCCTGTGGAAGGTCGTCCGGCCCAGGAGGGGGATGTAGCGATGGTGGATTATGAAGGTCGCATCCCTCAAGAGGGTGAGGCTGAAGATATCTTGATTGAGGGGGCAGCAGCGACGGATTTCCAAATGGAGTTAACCTCCGGTCAGTTTTTGGATGATCTGGTCAATGGCATTAAGGGGATGAATGTGGGGGAAACCAAAGAGATTCCTGTAGATTTTCCCGAAAACTATGCCCGCGAGGATTTAGCCGGGGTTTCAACAAGGTTTACTGTCACCCTGAAGGAATTGAAGGAGAAAGAACTTCCCGAACTCGATGATGATTTTGCCGAGGAGATCAGCGAGTTTTCTACGGTGGCGGAATTACGGGAGCATCTGGAAAAACGCTATCAAAACGAGGCCGAAGAAGCCACCAACGCTAACATTGAGGAAGCTTTAGTTGAGGCGTTGTTAGAGGTGGTTGAGGTAGATTTACCCAAAACCTTAGTTAGCCAGGAAGTCGATGCCCTGCTGCAACAGACGGCTATGCGCATGAGTCAGTATGGGGTTGATGTGCGCAGTTTGTTCACTCAGGAGATGATCCCCCAGTTGCGGGAAAATTCTCGCCCAGAAGCGATTAAACGGCTAAGTACCTCCTTAGCGCTGGCGGAAATTGCGAAACAAGAGGGGCTAACACCGGATGAGCAGAAGGTCAATGAACGAGTTCAAGAAGTCTTAACGCAACTGAAGGATCGTCAGGAGGTTGATCCGTCAAAGTTACGGGAGTTTGTGGTGGATGAGTTGCTGCAAAATCAAGCCATTGACTGGTTAAAGGAAAAGGCGGTGGTTGATCTCGTGCCGGAGGGGACGTTATCTCAGCCCGAGGAGGAAGAAGTAGAGGAACAAGCAGAGGAAGCGGCATCGGAAGCTACGGTTGATGTGGAAGCGACGGCCGAATAAGTGACATCCTCCCGACGCCGACCGCTTAGGCGGTACGGCGCGGGCTTCTCCTCTGGGTTGCTCCAGCTTCGCCTTTGCTCGAAAAGGTCGGGCAGAATCCCCCATCCTTTTCAGTGTGACTGTCCCTGTTGGGCAAATCTTAGAGAGTCTCGGTCTGTTTAGAGTGAAGCTGGTTAAGATCAAGGATGAGTTGCCCCATTTGTGTAAAAGTCTCCCCTGTTCTGGGGAATTAAGGCATAATGGAGGAAGGGGGGAATAATAGAGTTAACAAGCATTCAAATTCAGATTTTCTGATTGTTCTTTAATCTGT
The DNA here is from genome assembly GCF_026130165.1 of Spirulina subsalsa FACHB-351. Lineage (GTDB taxonomy): Bacteria > Cyanobacteriota > Cyanobacteriia > Cyanobacteriales > Spirulinaceae > Spirulina_A > Spirulina_A subsalsa_A. The sequence goes on from NZ_JAIHOM010000025.1 coordinate 13,261, forward strand.
TTATTCTTCAACCCATTTAGTTCTCAGGCTAAGAAGCTTTGTTATGATTCAATCGCGATCGCCCGACTACTCACCTAAAAGTCATTTTATTCATGATTACTGCTCTTTGGGCAACAGCGCATCTAGCCCGGTTAATTCTAGTTTGAATAGTTCCCGGCGTTCTAGTGCTGTAATCCCTAGTGCTGTAATCCCTAGTGCTGTAATCCCCATTGTCATTGAGCAATCGGGGATGGGCGAACGGGCTTTTGATATTTATTCCCGTCTGCTGCGAGAACGGATTATCTTTTTAGGGACGGCGGTGGATGATGCGATCGCCGATTCTGTCGTAGCCCAACTGCTCTGTCTTGATGCAGAAGACCCAGACAAGGACATTCAACTCTACATTAACTCCCCCGGGGGTTCAGTGTACGCCGGAATGGCCATCTACGACACCATGCAGCAGGTGCGGCCTGATGTTGTAACCATTTGTTATGGACTAGCCGCCAGTATGGGGGCGTTTTTGCTTTCAGGGGGGACAAAGGGAAAACGTCTTGCCCTACCCAGTTCGCGGATTATGATTCATCAACCCCTCGGAGGCGCCCAAGGACAGGCCGTAGATATAGAAATTCAAGCCAAAGAAATTCTCTATATCAAAAACCAACTGAACGAAATGCTCGCGAGTCACACAGGTCAACCCTTAGAAAAAATTGCCGTTGACACAGACCGCGACTTCTTTATGTCCGCACAAGAAGCCAAAAATTACGGTCTGATTGACCAAGTAATCACTAAACCCGGACTTCCTCAAATTGAAGTCCCCTTAACTGCAATCCAATAAGAGGTAGATATGCCGAAGTACGACTCCCATCTAAAGTGTTCATTCTGTGGCAAATCTCAAGAGCAAGTCCGCAAGCTCATAGCCGGGCCAGGAGTTTACATTTGTGACGAATGCGTAGAGCTATGTAATGAGATTTTAGATGAGGAGTTGATTGATTCGTCAAGTCCAGCCCCTCAACCCGTGGCCACCCGGGAAGAACAACCCCCCAAACGTCGGGTTCATGCGGATCGTTTCTCTTTCAGTCAGATTCCCAAACCCACAGAAATCAAAAAATATTTAGATGAGCATGTCATCGGACAGGATGAAGCCAAGAAAGTTTTATCTGTTGCCGTTTATAACCACTACAAACGCCTGAGTTTTGTCCAGTCCAAAAATAATAATGGTGGTAAAGGCGGGTTAGATGACAATATTGAGCTACAAAAATCCAATATTCTCTTAATCGGCCCCACCGGTTCCGGGAAAACCCTGCTAGCTCAAACCTTAGCCAAAATCCTTGATGTTCCCTTTGCCGTAGCCGATGCTACCACCCTCACCGAAGCAGGTTATGTGGGGGAAGATGTAGAGAATATTCTACTGCGTCTGTTACAAGTGGCCGATTTAGACGTAGAAGAAGCCCAACGGGGCATTATTTACATTGACGAAATTGATAAAATTGCCCGCAAGAGTGAAAACCCATCCATTACGCGGGATGTCTCAGGGGAAGGGGTACAACAAGCCCTCTTGAAGATGTTAGAAGGCACTCTAGCCAATGTTCCCCCCCAAGGTGGACGGAAACACCCCTATCAAGACTGTATTCAAATCGACACCAGCAATATCTTGTTTATTTGTGGGGGCGCATTCGTTGGCTTAGAGAAAGTGGTAGAACAGCGCATTGGCAAGAAATCAATGGGTTTTGTGCGACCCGGAGATAACCAGCAGTCGAAGGAACAGCGCACTGTAGATATTATGCCCTTCCTAGAGCCGCAGGATTTAGTGAAATTCGGCTTAATTCCAGAGTTTATCGGCCGGATGCCTGTGATGGCGACCTTGAATCCTTTGGACGAAGAGGCCTTAATGGAAATCCTGACCCAGCCACGCAATGCGTTAGTCAAGCAATATCAAAAACTGCTTTGGATGGACAATGTACAGCTAGAATTCCGTCAAGATGCGGTCAGGGCGATCGCACAGGAAGCCTATCGCCGCAAAACTGGAGCGCGAGCCTTGCGGGGAATTGTGGAAGAATTAATGCTAGAAGTCATGTATGAACTGCCCTCCCGGAAAGACGTGCGGCGCTGCTTAATCACCCCGGAAATGGTCGAAAAACGCTCAACGGCGGAACTGTTAGTTCACCCGTCCACCCTGCCTAAACCGGAATCCGCTTGAAAGGAGGATGAGCAAGGGTGCAGTTTAAAACCAGCCTCAGCGATAGAGAAACCGGATCTACAGAAACCGGAATTGTGAACCTAGGGGGAGTAGACCACTTTTATCAGTGGATTCGCTCCCCCGGCAGTGGGACAGAAAAACCCATCACCCACAAACCCGTTATGGTGTTTGTTCATGGTTGGGGCGGTTCGGCTCGTTACTGGGAAAGCACAGCCCGCGCCATTTGTCAAGACTTTGACTGCTTGCTCTACGATTTGCGCGGTTTTGCCCGTTCAGTCTTACCGAACACTGGAGTTGAGTCCTTGGGGAGTTATGAGTTAGGGGACTATGCCCAAGATTTAGGACTATTATTAGACCATTTTGGCTTAGAGCGGGTTTATTTAAACGGTCATTCCTTGGGCGCTTCCATTGCCGCTTTATTTGCGGGACAATTTCCCGAGCGGGTGGAACGTTTAATCCTCACTTGTAACGGCATTTTTGAATATAATGCCCTATCGTTTAAAGCCTTCCATTTGATCGGCGGATATGTGGTTAAATTCCGCTTTCCTTGGTTTTTGAGCGTTCCCTTGGCGGGGCGTTTGTTTATGGCGCGTTTTTTGCATCGTCCTTTACCGGATGCCATGAGTCGGGAGTTTTTAGAAGACTATTTAATGGCGGATGAAGCGGCGGCTGTCGGGACAATTTACACAGCAGTGAGTGAGCAGGCCGCGTTAGAAATGCCGCAAATTTTCGCTAATTTAGCCATCCCGACGTTATTAGTGTCAGGGGAAAAAGATATTATTATCCCAGCACAATTGGGGCGCAATGCGGCGGCGTTGAATGGCAGGATTGAGTATTTAGAAATTCCCCAGACGGCTCATTTCCCGATGTTGGAAGATGCGGGAGCGTATTTAACCGGAGTGCGGGCTTTTTTGCAGAGCGGAATCTAGCTTAGACTGACCAAATTTCCTCCCCTTAACTCTTTGCGTTAAAGCGGCAAGGCTAGGTTATATTAATGCTTACGGGACATGAATTGATGAAGTATTATGACCTACAGCTTAAGAATTGCCGATCTACCGGAAAGTGAGCGCCCCCGGGAACGTTTGCTAACTGTTGGAGCCAAAAACCTCCTGACGGCTGAACTCCTTGCCATTCTCCTCGGTACAGGTCAAGGCCCCGGCAAACTTTCGGCTGTTGGTTTAGGACAGTACATCTTGCAAACGTTGGGGCAACATCAACGAGATCCCCTGGATGTTTTACGCAGTGTTTCTCCTCAAGAATTAATGGATATTAATGGAGTGGGGCCGGCCAAAGCAACAGCGATTTTAGCAGCTATTGAACTAGGAAAACGAGCCTTTCAACTACGTCCGGCTCCCCGTGCTTTAATTGATAGTCCCCAAGTGGCGGCCGACGCTCTGAGTCATGATTTAATGTGGCAAAATCAAGAACGTTTTGCTGTGTTATTGTTGGACAATAAAAACTGTTTAATTGGGACTCAAGTGATTACCATTGGCACGGCAACAGAAACCCTTGCCCATCCTCGGGATATTTTCCGGGAAGTGATTCGTCAAGGGGCGACTAAATTAATTATTGCCCATAATCATCCTTCGGGAAATTTAGAACCCAGTCATGCGGATTTAATCTTGACGGAGCAATTATTAAAATCGGCTCAATTACTGGATCTTCCTATTTTGGATCATTTAATTTTAGGAAATGGTAATTTTGCCAGTTTACGTCAAGTGAGTGATTTATGGACTCGCTATCCTCAAGGAGAATAGTTAGGGATTAACGTCGTCTTTGAACGACACGATAACCTGTAACTACGCGATGACCATTGGGGAGATTCAGCCATTGCCATTCCACATCGCGATCGCCTTCTAACTCAATGCCAAAAATCGAGGGCGGAATAGATGGATCCGTAGGAGGAGGTGCAGGAATAAAGCGGATACCCTCAGCAATTGCACTGGCACTAGGACTCATAACCTGTCTTCTACCTTGTGATGGATTAACAGCGCCCCCCCATTTTACCCCAAATACTTGACAGTTTGCCCAGAAATTGGTAAGCATTACAGAACTTAACCTAATTAGGGTCTGCTGAAAAAGCCCAACGCTAGACTCAACAAGGGAATAGGGAATAGGGAATAGGTAATAATTATCAATTGTCAATTGTCAATTATCAATTATCAATTCCCCTCTCCCCTGCTCCCCAAGTTATTCAGCAAGCCCTAATTAGGATTCCCGGTACCAAGTAGTGACTCCCCCCGGTTTGTCCACCAGAATCACCCCTTGTGCCTTCAACTCATCCCGAATGCGATCGCCCTCCCCATAATTCTTCGCCCGTCTCGCCTCCTGACGCTGGGCAATCAGCCCCTCAACTTCCGCCTCACTTAACCCCCCCGTCGCCGGAGTTTCCAGACCACCCCAATCCGCCTTAAACCCCAACACCCCCGCCAACGTCACCAGAATCCGCCATTGCACCTCCAACCGTTCCGGACTCACCTCCGTTTTCCCCTCATGGGTCAACAAATTCCGTTCCTTGCGTAACTCCTTCGCCAACTCAAACAAAATCGCCAATCCCCCCGCAAAATTAAAATCCTCATCCACCACATCACTAAAACGCTCAATCCAAGCCTCCGCCACCGGGACATTCCCCCCCCGATAAGCAATATCCTCCAGATTCACCCTCCAGCCCAACTGTTCCCCATACTGATAGCCAAACAGCAAACCATCCTGTAACGTTTGCCAGCCATTCGTTGCCGCCTGCAAGGCCTCATCCGTAAAATCCAACGGCTTCCGGTAGTCCGCCTGCAAAACAAACAACCGCACCGCCATCGGATGCACCGGACGCGCCAACAAATCCCGAATCGTGGTGAAATTGCCCAACGACTTCGACATCTTCTCACCCCCCACCTTCACCATGCCATTGTGTAGCCAATAGCGCGCCAACGGTTTCCCCGTCACCGCCTCCGACTGAGCGATTTCATTCTCATGGTGAGGGAACTTCAAATCCTCCCCCCCCACATGGAGATCAATCGTTTCCCCCATCCCCTCACGCACCATCGCCGAACATTCAATATGCCACCCCGGACGACCCGCCCCCCAAGGCGACTCCCAAGAAGGTTCGCTCGGTTTTACCCCCTTCCACAGCGCAAAATCAAAGGGATCTCGTTTTTTCGGCGCGTCCGGGTCTTCCGTCTCCACCCGGCCACTCGCCCCCGCTTGTAAATCTTCTAACTTGCGACCCGACAGCTTACCATAATCCTCAAACTGCCGCACCGCATAATAAACATCCCCCTGAGACGCATAGGCAAACCCCTTTTGTTCCAACTCCGTAATCAGGCGCTGAATCCCATTCAAGGTATGAGTTGCCCGAGGGTAACTATCCGCCCTGCCCACCTGCAAAGCCTCCATATCCTCAAAATAAGCCTCAATAAAGCGTTCCGATATCTCCTCCATCGACACCCCCTCATTCTTCGCCCGATTGAGGATTTTATCGTCAATGTCCGTAAAATTCTGGACATACTGCACCCGATAACCTCGCCACAGCAAATAACGACGCACCACATCCCAAATCAAACAAGTGCGCGCATGACCCAAATGGCAGTAGTCATAAACCGTAATCCCACAGCAATACATCCGCACCATTCCCCGTTCGATAGGTTCAAATACTTCCATTTGGCGGGTTAAGCTGTTGTAAACACGAATAGTCATGGGAGGTTTTCAGAATCCAGTGAAGTCCAAGGGCAAGCTCTTGAATTATATAGCAGTCGGGGGAATTGATAAATTGCCCCCCGCCCCATCAGGAATAAAGACGAGCCACATAGATCCCATAACCGTTATAAGGTAAGGTTGCCCGCACCTCCCAACTTAAATTAGGCCCTGAACTAATAAACTTTTCCGTCGCTTGGGACCAACGAGGATGGGGTTTACTTGGGTTGACATTGGCCTCAAAATCATACTCACTCGGCACCAATGTATTCCAATAGGTCGCAGGTTGTTCGGCTACAAACTCCACCTTAACAATAGACTTTGCCCCCTTAAAACCATACTTCCAAGGCAAAACCGCCCGAATGGGTGCGCCATGTTGTTTCGGTAACTCTTTCCCATAAATTCCTAGGGCAAAAAAGGCCAACTCATTAGCCATTTCATCAAGGCGCAAACTCTCCGTATAAGGCCAAGGTAACGTCCCTAAATGAAACCCCGGCCCCTTCGTAATATTCGGGTCATAAAAAGAGGTAAAGCGAATAAATTTCGCCGCCGATGTAGGTTCAACTTCGGCCATTAGAGCCTTCATAGGAAACCCCACCCAAGGCAACACCATTGACCAAGCTTCCACACAGCGAAAGCGATAAATCCGTTCTTCTAGGGGAAATTTGCGTTTTAAATCGTCTAAATCGTAGGTGCGAGGATTTTTAACCAATCCTCCCACTTCCACCGTCCAGGGATTCGTCGGCAAGGCTTGGGCGGCCGGCCAAATGCTTTTATTCCCCCCAAACTCATAGAAATTATTGTAACTACTCGCTAAACTTTGGTCGGTAATTGGTCGATCGACCTCAGCAAAATTTGGGTTTTTTGTCAAGTTCTCCAGGGCGGGTAAATTATAGGTCATCGCCAGTTCAGACTGTTGGAAGACTGAACTTTTACAAGCGGTCAGGGGAAGTAATGACGCACCAATCCCCGCCCCAATTAGGGTTTTAAGGAAGCGACGGCGATTATGATAAACGGTTTCAGAGGTGACAACAGATTCTGATAATTGCCAACTGGGGGGATGGACAAAAAAGCTCATAACAGATTACAAAATCAGGATTTTTTCCTATATTAGCTTGTTTTTTAACTCGATTGTTATTTGAATTTAAGTCCGTCCATGGTTTAAAATAAGACAAAAAGCGATACATTAACCAATTTATAATGAGTATTGTCACCCTACAAGAAATTAAAAAAGACTTTGGGATTAAAGAGATTCTGCGCAGGGCGAGTTTTAGTATTGACTCCAACGATAAGGTGGGATTGATTGGGGTAAATGGCTCAGGAAAATCCACCCTCTTAAAAATGATTGCTGGACTAGAACCCCTTGATGGGGGGCAACGGTTGGTTAAATCGGGGGCGAGAATTATCTATCTGCCGCAGCAGCCAGATGTCGATGAAAACCGCACGGTTTTGGATCAAGTTTTTGCCGACAGTACGGAACAAATGGCCTTAGTGCGAGAGTATGAAGACCTTTCCCATCATATGGCTCGGGCTAAAGGGGAGGAGTTAAATCGCTTGATGTCTCAATTAACGGCTGTTTCCGAGCAGATGGAAGCGGCCGGGGCTTGGGAGGTGGAAACGCGGGCTAAAATTATCCTGACGAAATTGGGGATTGAAGATTTTGATCGGCGGGTGGGGGAGTTATCGGGGGGGTATCGTAAGCGCATTGCTTTGGCCACGGCGCTGTTAGCGGAACCGGATTTGTTGCTGATGGATGAACCGACGAACCATTTAGATGCGGAGTCGGTGGAGTGGTTACAGGACTATTTGAGTCAATATCGGGGTGCTTTGTTGTTAGTCACCCATGACCGTTATTTTTTAGATCGGGTGACGAATCGCATTTTAGAGGTGGATCGGGGGGATCTTTATACTTATAGTGGCAATTATTCCTATTATTTGGAGAAAAAAGCGTTGGCCGAGGAGTCTGAGGTGAGCAGTCAACGCAAACATTTAGGGGTGTTGCGGCGGGAGTTGGAATGGTTGAAGCGAGGGCCGAAGGCACGGAGTACCAAGCAGAAGGCGCGCATTGACCGCATTGATGAGATGCAGAATCGGGAGTTTAAGGAGGTGCAAGGCCGGGTAGAAATCGACACTCCGGGGCGACGCATTGGTAAGAAGGTGATTGAATTGAAGGGGATTGAGAAGGGTTTTGAGGGACGGGTATTAATTCGAGATTTTAGTTATGAGTTTAATCCCGATGATCGGATTGGGATTATTGGGGGCAATGGGGCGGGAAAATCAACGCTGATGAATTTAATCACGGGGCGAATTGAACCGGATGGGGGGACGATTGAGGTGGGGAAAACGATTCATTTTGGCTATTTTGACCAACATTCGGAGGATTTGCTGGCGGCGCTGAATGAGAATCAACGGGTGATTGATTATATTCAGGATATTGGCAGTTATGTCAGGACGGCGGATGGGGGTCAAATTAGTGCGTCCCAGATGTTGGAGCGGTTTTTGTTTCCGGGGAGTCAACAGTATGCACCGATTTTTAAGTTGTCGGGGGGGGAAAAACGGCGTTTGTTTTTGTTGTCGGTGTTGATGGAAGCGCCTAATGTGTTGATTTTAGATGAACCGACGAATGATTTGGATGTGCAGACGTTGGCGGTGTTGGAGGAGTATTTAGAGGATTTTAATGGTTGTGTGATTGTGGTGTCTCATGATCGGTATTTTTTGGATCGGACGGTGAACACGATTTTTGCTTTGGAGGGGGAGGGGCGGATTGAGCGGTATCCGGGCAATTATTCGCTGTATTTGGAGTATAAACAGAGGCGCAGGGTTGCTGAAACTCCGGCGACGACTCCGAGTAAACCGAAGGGGGAAAAGCCCCGATCTAGTGGAAGTTCTCCCTGTCGTCTGTCGAATTATCAACGTCGGGAGTTGGCGGAGTTGGAGGAGAAAATTCCTCAATTGGAGGCGAAACGAGGGGAGATAGAAGCGACGTTGTATGAGCATCCCCCGAGTGGTTATACAAGGTTACAGGAGTTGTCGGAGGAGTTGGCGCGGTTGAATGAGGCGATTGATCTGGCTACGGAGCGCTGGTTAGAGTTGGCGGATTTGGAGTAATGATTGATTCCTCTCTGGCGAGGAGGTGGGGGGGGTTTCAAAATCTAGGAAAAGCCAAAACATTCTGAAAAAGTAGGACAATAGGCAAAGTTGCTACCAAACGCTTAACAACAGGATGGAATAGAGGTTGATGAGGATTCTAGTTCTAAGCTGGGAATTTCCTCCTCGCATTGTGGGGGGAATTGCACGCCACGTCGCCGAATTATATCCAGAATTGGTGAAACTGGGTCATGATATTCACTTGATCACCGTGGAATTTGGCGATGCTCCCCGCTTTGAACTGGTGGAAGGGATTAAGGTTCATCGGATTCCGGTTGCGCCGGGTAATGATTTTTTCCATTGGGTGGTGAATATGAATGAGAGTATGGGGGTTTATGGGGGGAAATTGATCCAAGATTTGGGGCCCTTTGAACTGATTCATGCTCATGATTGGTTGGTGGGGGATGCGGCGATCGCACTTAAACACCGTTTTAAAGTTCCCCTGGTTGCCACCATCCACGCCACGGAACACGGCCGCTATAATGGCATTCATAACGAAACCCACCACTACATTCACGGCAAGGAGTACATCCTCGCCCATAATGCTTGGCGGATTATTGTCTGTACCCACTACATGGAACAAGAAATCCAACGCATTTTTCACAGTCCGGGGGATAAAGTCAACGTGATTTACAATGGCATCCGTCCGGAAAAAAAACGACGAGATCCCCGCTTTGACCATATGAAATTCCGTCGCCAGTTTGCGGCAGATCAGGAGAAAATCGTCTATTATCTCGGTCGGATGAGCCACGAAAAGGGAATTTCTGTGCTGTTGGATGCGGCCCCTCTTTTGCTGGGGGTCTTGGGCGATCGCATTAAATTTATTATTATCGGGGGTGGAGATACATCTCACCTCCAACAACAAGCCAAAAACCTCGGTATTTGGGAGAAATGTTACTTCACCGGATTTATGTCCGACTCTGACCTCGACAAGTTTCAAACTATTGCCGACTGTGCCGTTTTCCCCAGTCTCTATGAACCCTTTGGTATTGTCGCCTTAGAAAGTTTTGCTGCCCGAGTGCCTGTCGTGGTGTCTGATACCTGTGGTTTGCCCGAAGTAGTACAACATGGCATTACAGGCATTGTTACCCAAACTAATAACCCCCATTCCCTCTGTCAAGGCATTCTAAAAATCTTGAAAAACCCGGATTATGCTCAGGAATTGGTGGATAATGCTTACAACGATTTATTCTTGCGCTTTGACTGGACGATGTTGGCTCAACAAACCGAAACCGTTTATCAGTGTGTTGTCACAGAACGCGCCCAAGTCCATTGGTCCTAGTTTGTCCGCCCCCCTGCCCCCGACTCTTCGACTTATTCAGCAAGCCCTATCCTATTCCACAAAGGAGTTAGATTCTGCTCACCTGACCTCACTCAATTATGCCTAGACATTCCCAACAACCCCGATTTTACGATGCCGTCCTTGGTGGAGATTCCCCAGCACCGAGAGGGAGTCTGGTTTTAGGGGGTTTAGAAGGGGTGAGACGGCGCTTAGAAAGCCCTCTAGAAGAGGTGCGACGGGTGGCTCTGGTCGAAGCGATGAAATACGGCGAAACAGGTATTTCTTGGGTAATTAGGGCGTTACAAGACCCCTCACAACAGGTTCAATGGTCTGCCTATCTGCTCCTACGGGAACGGGCGAAAATGTCTACCTATCTTCTACAACAAGAGCGGGCGGATTTAAAGGTGATGTTAGCCTTGCGTTCTTATAATCCTTGGTCTTTATTTCACGATTTACACACCCTCGAAGGGCATCATCATGCCGTGAGTTCTTTGGCCCTAAGTCCTGATGGGAAAACCTTAGTCAGTGGCAGTCACGACAAAACGATCAAGATTTGGGATGCCACCACCGGAACGCTCAAACGCAGTTTAGAAGGTCATTCGGAATGGGTGGATAGTGTGGTGATTAGTCCCAACGGGCAAACTTTGATTAGTGGTAGTGTAGACCGTTCTATTATCCTCTGGGATTTAAAAACCGGGAATCTCTTACGCATGATCACGGGACATAATAATTTTGTTAAATCTTTAGCCATTAGTCCCAATGGACAAACTTTGGTGAGTGGCGGCATTGATGGCATGATTAAGGTGTGGGATTTTAACAAAAATCAGTTTAATTATGCGATTAAGGGACATTCTAATATCATCAACACGGTGAGCTTAAGTCCTGATAATCAATGGTTAGCTAGTGGGGGATCTGATGGAACGATTCAGGTCTGGAGATTCAGAACGGGTGAGCATCACGGGACGTTTAAAGGTCATTTGAGTGCGGTTAAATCGACTCGTTTTAGTGGGGATAGTCGAACGTTAATTAGTTGTGGTGCGGATAAAATTATTGTGGGCTGGGATGTAAAAACGGGTAAAACTAAATATTGGCTACCGGGACATTCTGATGAAGTTAATGATTTATGTATCAGTTCAGATGGAAAAACGGTGATTAGTGGCAGTGCTGACCAAAAAATTAATGTCTGGAATTTACGAAGAAAAACCCTACAACATAGTTTTTCTGGGCATTCTGATTCCGTAATTTCCGTAATTCTTAGCCCAGATGAAAAAAGAATTTTCAGTGGAAGCAAGGATGGAACAATTAAAATTTGGGGTGTATCATAGGGGCAGATGTTGCTAAGTTATATTGCTTAGTCTCTAGGTGCTGATATGGGAATGAACAGGAAACCAACCCAGCTAGTGGCGGGGTGGGTTAGTCTGGTCTTGTTTGACTCAATAACTGGGGCTAATATAGCGTTTCCAATTGATCAACTCTTAGAGAAATTTCTCACAATACTTCAAGCTACTTGTACCCCTTGTATACTGTTCCCAGATCCGGTGTTCCCTTGGCTTTCTCTTGTGGATTACAAAACTCAAATGGAAACGTTATATTAGCACAATGACATTTGCATGGTGACATTTTCAAGAGGTCAGTTTATAGCTTATAGCTGTTTTTTGAAGGCTTGAATTAACGCATTTTTTGACTTTTTTTCATTCTGAGGCAATAAACGCATAAAAGCACAACCTGTGCATGGGTTAATGTGCTTGAATAAATTGCCTTGAGTGATCCAGCAGACAAGTTTTAGGGGGTCAGAATCCCTAAGTTCTTGTTGGTGTGCTGAAAGTGTATTCTGTTTTACCAAGGGTGTTTTCTTTTATGGTTAATCCATACCAAATGATTGGGGCTACTCTAGTTTCTATCGCTCTGGTCAGTCAATGTAGTTTGCGGGGATATCTAAACTACGGCCAGTTTGAATTGGGTATTAAATTAGTACAAGGAACGGCGACACCGTGCTGTCAGTGTTGTGATGCGGAGGGTAAAAATTGCCGTTGTTGTTTATGTAATTAAATGATTGGGGGGGAAATCCCCTCACTTCCTATCCCTGATGTGTGATCTTAAATCGAGTGCAATCGCCATTTATTCCGACTTGATATGAGAACGAGTTTTGTCCTGAATAATACTCAGTGGGGGTCGTGAATTGGTTAGTATGGGGGAAATAGGGCGATTAAAAGGAAGGGTCATGAAGGCACGAAGGGAAGTACAACTCGGCATGATGTTATGGCACCACCCTTGGAGTCGTTTTGTGGGGGGAAGTTTGGCGGTGGTTGGGGTGTGGGTTTTGCAGATGTTAGGGGCGATCGCACCGCTAGAGCATTGGGTCTATCATCGCCTGTTTGAGCTGCGAGGAGAACGCCCTTGGGATGACCGAGTAGTAATTGTTGCCATTGACCAAGTGAGTCATGAGGGATTTACTCAAGAATCTTGGTCGCGATCGCCTTATATTAAACTCCTCCAGCAATTAGCCCCTTCCCAACCCCATGCTATTGTGTTTAACCTCCTCCTGCTTCAGGAAACCGCCGAAGATGGGGAACTTGCGGCGGCAATGGCCGAGTCTCCTCCGGTGGTTTTGGGGGTGTCTTGGGGGCCCAATCGACAACTCCTGTTACCTGCTCCCCGCTTGAGGGAACAGGCCAGCGGGATGGGTCATCTCTTCTATCCTGCCACCAGTGGAGGCTTTGTCTATCAGATTACGCCGCAAATGGGGGATATTCCGGCATTAAGCTTGAGTTTAACCCGTATTCCCACCTTAGCTCCCTTATTCCCCCCTCAGCCCTCGGATTACCCTTCATTTTGGATTAATTGGCAAGGGGACATCAGGAAAATTCCCACTTACTCCTTTGCGGGGGTGTTACGGGGTGAAATCCCCCCGGAAACCTTTCGAGACAAAATTATTCTAGTCGGTTCCACGGCCACCGGATTTGATACAGTGATGACCCCCTTTAATGATGAGAATGTGGGCAATGGGGTTCATGTCCAAGCGGCCGTTATTAGCAATCTGTTACAGGGGAATCATCTCAAGGTTTGGGGGGAAGGAGCAAAGGGACTATTTTGGGGCTATGGGTTGCTGGGCATGGTTTTGGGGGGCGTACTAACGGGGCAAAATCTGCGCCGCCTATTGTCGGGGATGGTGGGGATTAGTGTGGTTTGGGTGGTGTTAGCTGTGGGGGTGTTTTATGGGAATGGGTTAATCCCGGTGGTGTCTCCTTTGTTGGTGGTAGGATCTGCTAGTGCGATCGCCCTTCTACAGCACTACTGGATCAAACAAGCCCAGAGCCACTATCATCAACAGTACGACTCCTTAACAGGACTGCCTCAACGTTCCGTTCTGATTGAACAAATCCAGACCCATCTCGCCCAGATTCGGAACAGTGAACAGGGGCATTTTGCCCTGTTATTTTTCGATTTGAACCGTTTAGGTGAAATCAATGCCCATCAAGGGTATCCTGTGGGCGATCGCCTCCTGCAAATCACCACCCAACGCTTAAAAGAACTCCTCAGTCATAATGGTCACGCTCCCTGTCTGTTAGCTCGTATGGGGGGCGATGAATTCGCCATTCTCTACCCACAAGTGACCGCTCCGGATGCGGTTCTTCATCTGGCGCAAGAATTGGAAAACGTGCTACAACAACCCCTTTCTTTAGCGGGGGAAGGAGTTTATAGCAATGTGAGCATCGGGATTACCTTCTCTTGGGATGTCATGACCAGTCCCCCCTCTTCTCCCAATACGGACCTCTGCCAACTCCTGTTACGTCACGCCGAAATCGCCATGTATCAAGCCCGCGTACAAGGTCAATCCTCCTACGCGGTCTTTAATGCCTATCTCCATGAAAGTGCGATCGCCCTCTGGCAACTAGAAACCGATCTCCGTCATACCCTCAACTCCCTCTCCCTCAATACCTCCCTAGGACTGAATCAACCCTCCTTAGAACGAGAATTCCAACTTCAGTATCAGCCCATTGTTTCCCTTAAAACGGGTAAACTGCAAGGATTTGAAGCCCTCATCCGGTGGCATCACCCCAAACGGGGTCTAATTTCTCCCTTAGAATTTATTCCCATGGCGGAAGAAACCGGACTGATTGCCCTCTTGGGGCGTTGGGTGATTTATAAAGCTTGTTATCAACTGCGGACGTGGCAATATTCCTTTCCCGACTTTAAGCATTTAGTGATTACCGTGAACCTATCTCCCATTCAACTCCTGCAACCGGATATTGTGCGACAAGTGCAAGGGATTTTAGAGGAAACGGGAGTAGATAGTCGTCGTCTCAAGCTCGAAATTACCGAAAGTAGTTTAATCGCCAATGCGGATCATGCGATCGCCTTGCTCCAAGAATTTCGGGAACTCGGGGTGCGTCTCAGTTTAGACGACTTTGGTATGGGTTACTCCTCCCTCGGCCGTTTACAAAACCTTCCCCTACACACTCTCAAAATTGACAAGTCCTTTGTCCAAGACATGAAACCCTCGGGAGACAGCACTAAAATTATCCAAATGATTCTAGATTTAGCCCACAGTTTCAACATGAATGTCGTCGCCGAAGGCATTGAAACCCCCGAACAACTGAAAACCTTACGGGAGCTAAACTGTGACTACGGACAAGGCTACTTTTTCGCCCCACCCCTCACAGTTGCAGAGGTAGAAACCCTGCTCAATCAACCCTTACCGAAAATTTGGGTTTAAAGCCCCGTCCTTTAGCAATCCTATACAGGGTCGGTTCTCGTTTCAATACCTCATAGGCATTATAGGTCATTTCAAGAAGATTTAAGTTCATTTCCCTTGTCTCCTTTTTTTATTGTTTCAATACCTCATAGGCATTATAGGTCATTTCAAGATGCAATCCCCATCGCATCAATCCAACGATGCTTGAGTTTCAATACCTCATAGGCATTATAGGTCATTTCAAGATGGGGTGGTGGATGAGTTTGTCGATGAGATTAACGTTTCAATACCTCATAGGCATTATAGGTCATTTCAAGAACCGTTGGTATCCGGGGGGGTTCTTAAATTAAAAGTTTCAATACCTCATAGGCATTATAGGTCATTTCAAGATAATGTCCCCGGGGATTGTAGTCCCCGTTGTAAGCGTTTCAATACCTCATAGGCATTATAGGTCATTTCAAGTGGCGGGCAGCAGAAAGCTTCTGCTCGGCCTGCAAAATCTTGTTTCAATACCTCATAGGCATTATAGGTCATTTCAAGTGGAAAGCCCAGCTTGGGTTAATTTGTCCACTTCGGTTTCAATACCTCATAGGCATTATAGGTCATTTCAAGTTTAAAACAATCATTTTACACCGATTTTCTAATTTGTTTCAATACCTCATAGGCATTATAGGTCATTTCAAGTCCGCTAAAATGAACTCCACTGCCCTGTTTACGGTGATATGTTTCAATACCTCATAGGCATTATAGGTCATTTCAAGTTTGAGGGCTTTTTAGTTATATCAGCATAAATTACGTTTCAATACCTCATAGGCATTATAGGTCATTTCAAGAGAATTGTACTATGCAGATATTACAGGCAATAACCTGTTTCAATACCTCATAGGCATTATAGGTCATTTCAAGAAGGGTTGTTCCATACCGAATATGTTCTTGTAGTAGGGTTTCAATACCTCATAGGCATTATAGGTCATTTCAAGATTCCACAGGCCGATAAAGAGAGGCAGGCTGGCGTTTCAATACCTCATAGGCATTATAGGTCATTTCAAGCCAAAACTCAAGGAGAAGCATGAGCAGTAACATTGTTCCGTTTCAATACCTCATAGGCATTATAGGTCATTTCAAGTGTATGTACACTAATATGCCAAAAAAATACCCTCCCAGTTTCAATACCTCATAGGCATTATAGGTCATTTCAAGCAGGCATTTCACCGCGTACCGTTCTCCTGCTTCGTTGTAGAGGTTTCAATACCTCATAGGCATTATAGGTCATTTCAAGTTGGCTCAAAGACCTAGAGGATTTAATAGAGCAGCATGATTTTGTTTCAATACCTCATAGGCATTATAGGTCATTTCAAGGAACGGGTCTATTGCCATAGACCCATAACTAGTTACACGTTTCAATACCTCATAGGCATTATAGGTCATTTCAAGGACTCCAGCAACTTAATTCAGTGGGAGCGACAAATTCGCGTTTCAATACCTCATAGGCATTATAGGTCATTTCAAGAGCGGCAGTCTGAAAGCCTTATCTTGTGCGACCTTCGCGCTCGACTTGCGCGACACCCACAAGAAAACTATAACACAGCCTTCCCAAAAACACAAGAAAAGGCTGAAACCCTTGCCCTGTAAGGTGCGCGACACCCTCCGATCCAGAACCCCCCTCAAACCCAATCCAGCCGAGCTTTTTGGACTATTCTCGCCCAAGGGCAAAAAAAACACCCACCCCGTCGCGCAATTTGAGAGAGGAGAATCCCTCACCCAACCTCGACCAGTTAAGCTGGTGTTCTACGAGCCGATTTTTGGGTTGACTTCGCGCTGAAGCGCAACTACGAGCCGATTTTTGGGTTGACTTCGCGCTGAAGCGCAACTACGAGCCGATTTTTGGGTTGACTTCGCGCTGAAGCGCAACTACGAGCCGATTTTTAGGTTGACTTCGCGCTGAAGCGCAACAACGAGCCGATTTTTAGGTTAACTTCGCGCTGAAGCGCAACTACGAGCCGATTTTTAGGGTGACTTCGCGCTCAATCTGCTGTTTCTTCGTGGTTCAACTCTCCATAATTCCCATTAACAGAGCTTAACTGTTCCCGCACGTCATCAATGGCTAAATTTAACTGAGCAATTTTATGTTCTAGACTGCGGCGAGCGTGTTCCATACTCGCCTCAGATAATTCTGGACCTTCTCCAACTGCACCGTCGAGAGACGAGGATTCCCTGCTCTCATGCTCCCCAGAACGTCGAGAAGCCGCCAGTGCGCCCACAATGCCGCCCACAATGCCGCCCAGAATCACGCCAGTTAAAAAGCCGCCTGTAAATCCGTCTCGTTGACTCATAATTAAATAATCCTCAATTCCCCTTTTCTATTCTATTCTGTCTCCAGAAAGTTAAAGAGTGCCAAAAGCGCGATCGCCTGCATCCCCCAAACCCGGTACAATATAACCCTGTTCATTCAAATCCGGGTCAATCATCGCCGTATAAATAATCAAATTGGGGTTGTATTGGTTGATTTTTTGCAATGCCGGATGAGCCGCCACCACCGAGATAATTCTAAACAGTTCAGGATTCGCCCCCCGTTCAATTAACGCCTCCAATGCCGCAATCATAGAACCTCCCGTGGCCAACATCGGATCTAAAATTAAAATCCGGGTGTTGGAGTCTATGGTTTCCGGCAATTTGTTCAAGTAACAAGTCGCCTCAAGGGTTTCCTCATTGCGCACTAACCCCAAATGATAGGTCGAAGCGAGGGGGAGCAAAGTTTGTGCGCCATCCAACAAGGCCAAACCCGCCCGCAAAATCGGCACAATGGCCATCGGGGGCTCCGGATTGATTAAAGTCGCTTCACAAGGGGCGAGGGGCGTTTCTAATACAATATCCTCCGTAGGGAGCCAGTTGCGGCTCGCTTCATAGGTTAGCCAACGCCCCAATTCTGTCATAGCACTTTTGAAGAGAACAGAAGGGGTATTGCGATCGCGGGCAACCCCCAGCCAGTGTTTAATCAGGGGATGTTCCGGGACATAGACGCGCAGTTGTGAAGTCATGGAGCAGCAAATTTCAAAAGGTTCTGAGTCCTTGATCATACTGCTTTTCGCGCCGCGATGGGTCAACCCGCCCCAAAAAAACAATAGAAAAAAACCCAGCATTCTTACTGGGTTTTTGCACCAACCAACTTCGGTCAAGTCAATAAGCTCAGAAATCGATGAACTCTTCCGGTTCAAACCAAATCGAATTACGAGTTCTTAAATCCCACAAGCTTTATATCTTGCCTTGTTTTCCCTGCTTACAGTCTCCCAAATCTCTATCCGGATGTATAGGCCAAACGGCGGATCTTTACCAAAACCTAATCCTAAAGGGAATTCCTGTAAAGCTACCGTGAAGTTAATCACCGCAAACTTGCCCCCCTTCTTTGGTAAAATAATAGACCGCGCTTAACTTCTACTCACACCATAAACCCATGCCCTCCGACTATCTTGAACGCATCCTGAATGCTCGGGTTTACGATGTTGCTCAAGAAACCCCCCTCGAACTCGCTCCTAATTTATCACGCCGTTTGCAGAATCAACTCTTTTTAAAACGAGAAGATATGCAATCGGTTTTCTCCTTCAAATTACGAGGAGCCTATAACAAAATGGCACAACTCCCCCCCGATTTACTCGCTCAGGGAGTCATTGCCGCTTCAGCCGGAAATCATGCTCAAGGAGTCGCTTTAGGCGCTCATCGTTTGGGAACAAGGGCCTATATTGTCATGCCCGTTACCACCCCCCAAGTCAAAATCAACGCCGTACAAGCTAGGGGTGGGGCCGTCATTCTCCACGGGGAAACCTATGATGATGCCTACACCTACGCCTGTCAATTAGCCACAGAAAAAGGCTTAACCTTCGTTCATCCCTTTGATGACCCGGATGTTATTGCCGGACAAGGCACCATCGGCATGGAAATTTTACGTCAATATCAAAAGCCTATCCATGCCATTTTTGTCGCCATTGGGGGCGGGGGCTTAATTTCAGGCATAGCAGCCTATGTGAAACGCTTGCGACCCGAAATTAAAATGATTGGGGTGGAGCCCTTAGATTCCGATGCCATGTATCAATCCCTCAAGGCCGGGGAACGGGTGCGTTTGCCCCAAGTGGGCTTATTTGCCGATGGGGTGGCCGTGCGACAGGTAGGGGCGGAAACCTTTCGTCTGTGTCAGCAATATGTCGATGATATTGTGCGCGTGGGAACCGATGACACTTGCGCGGCGATTAAGGATATGTTCGAGGATACTCGGTCTATTGTAGAACCAGCCGGGGCCTTGGCGATCGCAGGAGCTAAAGCCTATGTGGAACAGACAGGGATTGAACACCAGACCCTAATTGCCGTGGCTTGTGGAGCAAATATGAATTTTGACCGTCTCCGTTTTGTGGCGGAACGAGCCGAATTAGGGGAACAACGAGAGGCCATTTTTGCCGTAACAATTCCCGAAAAACCCGGCAGTTTACGCCAGTTTTGTGATTGTTTAGGTAAGCGCAATTTAACCGAGTTTAATTATCGCATTGCTGACCAAACAGAAGCCCATATTTTTGTCGGGGTGCAGGTAGAAAATCGCGCTGATGCTGCCCAATTAGTTGAATCCTTTGAGTCCTTTGGCTTAAAAACCTTAGATTTAACAGACGATGAATTAACTAAGCTGCATCTGCGTCACATGGTGGGGGGAAAGTCTCCCTTAGCCCATCATGAATTATTATATCGTTTCGAGTTTCCGGAAAGACCCGGCGCATTAATGAAGTTTGTTGCGTCGATGAGTCCCGATTGGAATATTAGTTTATTTCACTATCGCAATAATGGTTCAGACTACGGACGAATTTTAGTAGGGATGCAAGTTCCTCCCCATGAAATGAGTCAATGGCAAGCCTTTTTAGAAACATTAGGTTATCGCTACTGGGATGAAAATCATAATCCTGCGTATCATTTGTTCCTCGCCTAATTTAAGGTTAAAAGTTCAATCTTGTAGCCATCCGTAGGTTGGGTGAAGCGAAGCGCAACCCAACAAAACAATTGATAATTGTTAATTGATAATTGATAATTGTTTCGCGATCTGTCGGTTGGGTGAAGCGACAGCGCAACCTAACAAAACAATTGATAATTGTTAATTTATAATTGATAATTGTTTCGCGATCCGTAGGTTGGGTGAAGCGAAGCGCAACCCAACAAAACAATTGATAATTGTTAATTGATAATTGATAATTGTTTCGCGATCTGTAGGTTGGGTGAAGCGACAGCGCAACCCAACACCCCCAGTCAGGAGATCAACCATGAACACCCCAAACCCCCCGTAGGTTGGGTGAAGCGACAGCGTAACCCAACAACTCACTAAAAAGTGACCCGATAACTATTACTAATTATTGATTTTGATTTTCCGTTTCCCAAGACCTAACCTATCATTCAGATATAACAAGCTCAAACACCATAAAAATCCTCTTGCTCAAAAAAAATAAAATAATGTTATTTCCTCGTCAAGTATGTTTCCAGACTGACAGTCCTCACTGTCCCTCTGGTGTGGAGAGTCAAGCCAACGCTCCTTTACCCTCCGCCCACTTAGCCGATTTTGAGCGTCATAACCCCACCTTTCAAGCCCTGTTTAAAACCATTGCCGATGGGCTATTAATCGTTGATCAGGAGGGGTTTTCTCTCGCAGCAAATCCTACAGCTTGTGAATTATTGGGATTAACGGAACAGGATTTAATCACCCACAAACTGGCAGATTTTATTCCGCCAGAGTTTAACTTTGCCCAAGCTTGGCACGACTTCTTAAGCACAGGTCAAGCCTCGGGAAACTTCAAACTGATCAACAGCAAAGGAGAACAGAAAGCGGTGGAATATACTGCCACGGCTCATTTTTTGCCCCAAGTCCATCTGTTGACTTTGCGAGAGTTCACCCCTCGGGATGATTCAGGGGATCTCCTGCGAAAAATTGCCCGCCATATTCCGGGGGTGATTTATCAATTTGATCAATATCCCGATGGTCATTTTGCCTTTCCCTTTGCTAGTGAGGGGATGTGGGATATTTATGGGGTGAGTCCTGAAGCCGTGCGGGAAGATGCGACTCCCGTTTTGCAATTGCTACACCCAGATGATGTTGTCCAAGTGTCGGCCTCTATTCAAGAGTCGGCGGAAACCTTGGAGGAGTGGCATTGTGAATATCGCATCTGTCACCCCGATGGTAGAATCCTGTGGGTGGTCGGTCATGCCACACCGCAACGGGGACATGATGGGACAATTACTTGGTTTGGCTATATTCGGGATATTACCGCCGCCAAGGGGATAGAAAGCGCGTTACGAGAGAGTGAAGCCCGAACTCGCGCCCTCCTCGAAGGGATTCCGGATATGATGATTCGGTGCGATCGCCAAAGAGTCTTTTTAGACTTTAAACCTTCCTCCCAAGTCGCTTCCCTCATGCGACCGGAGGAGTTTCTAGGCAAAACGGTTCATGATATTCTACCCCCTCCTGTCGCCCAACAAACCGGGGAAGCCATTGAGAGAGCCTTGGATACCCAAGAAATCCAAGAGTTTGAGTATGAACTCCCTACCCCTGCCGGAGTTTGCAGTTATGAAGCGCGTTTAGTGGTGTGTGGGGAAGATGAGGTGTTTTGCATTATTCGGGATATTACCGAACGCAAGGAGGCAGAATGTCAATTACAAGCGGTTCTCAGTCGGAGTCAACTATTAAATCAAATTAGTACAGAAATCCGCAATTCTTTGGATCTTGACACTATTTTAAAAAATGCCGTCAATGCCATTTTTGGGGAATTAAATGTCGATATTTGCGTGTTTGGCTGGTATCGCCATGATCTAGAGCCTCCCTGTTGGGAAATTGTACAGGAACAAAGACATCCAGACCTGGGGAGTTGGTTAGGAATGTATCAAATGAGTGATTTTCCCCAACTTTATAGGCAGTTATTGAATAAAGAAATCTATTATGCTGATATTAGTCAATCAGAGGATCAAATACTCAAGGCGTTTTGTGAGGATGCGGGAATTGCCCTTTATTTTGCCCTACCCGTACACATGGGCAACCGTCAAGGGGCGTTTGAGATCGGGCGGATTAACAATGACTGTCTTTGGCAAGAGCATGAGGTTAAACTGTTAGAGAGTATTGGGAATCAAGTTGCGATCGCCATCTATCAAGCCCAACTTTACCAAGAATCCCAAGCTAAAACCCAAGAATTAGAGAAAGCCTATCACGAACTACAACAAACCCAAATCCAACTGATTCAAGCCGAAAAAATGTCCAGTTTAGGGCAGTTGGTGGCGGGTGTTGCCCATGAAATTAATAATCCAGTTAACTTTATTTACGGCAACTTAACCCACACTTCCGACTATATTCATGATTTATTTGAGTTAATTCAACTCTATCAATCGGTTTATCCAGAATACCATCCCCAGATTGAAGAGTTTATGGAGGAAATTCAACTCGATTTTGTGATCAATGATTTTCCCAAAACTATTGAATCCATGAAAAATGGGGCGTTACGCATTCGGGATATTGTAAAATCCTTACGCACTTTCTCCCGAGTGGATGAAGCAGAATATAAGACAGTGAATTTACATGATAATCTTGATAGTACCTTAACCATTTTGCAAAATCGTCTCCATCATCAGGGACACCTTCACTATATTGAAGTGTTTAAAAACTATGGCAATTTACCGAATATCACTTGTTATAGTGGGTTATTAAATCAAGTGTTCATGAATTTATTAGTGAATGCCCTAGACTCTATTGAGGAGCGACAAAAAAAGAGCTTATCCGCAGATCATTATGTGGGTAATATTACGATTAAAACCCAACCAATCGCCCCGGATTGGGTATCAATTACCATTAAAGATAATGGGATGGGCATTCCTTTAGAGGTTCAACAAAAAATGTTTAATCCCTTTTTTAGCACCAAACCTGTGGGCAAAGGGACGGGGATGGGATTGGCGATTAGTTATCAAATTGTGACCCAAAATCACCAAGGCCATTTACATTTTTCTTCCACTCCGGGAGTTGGGAGTGAGTTTGTCATTGAGTTACCTGTAGTCTAGTCTAGACGCTGTGACTTTCACAAAAATCAAGGGCTATTGTGCCAGTGGTGAAACTGGCTAATCTTCTGGAACTTCTAAGGCTGACCTTGAATCTACAAAGGAAGAACCGATCGAGGACACCCCAACGAGTGACACAGATCGCTGTCTGGAGGGTGGGGTCAAAGACTAGGGTAGAGAGTAGGATGGATTAGCTGGGAGGAAATGATGAACTATCCAGAGATGGCACCGTTTATTCAGAGTCTAGAGGAGGCGTTTGGCAAACCGTCTGATTATTCTGGGGTGGATCAGGGCATTGTGGGTCATGAAATGGATCATGCGCCGCCCTTCTTTGAGCGTTATTTACGCAGTTTAGTTCTAGAACATTCCAATCTGGGCAATTATACAATGGCGATCGCACTTTTAGATGAACTGATTGCCTGTAATCCAGATAGTGCCATGGATTATAACAATCGCGGTCTGATGTATTTTAACTGTGGGGAGTATGATCAAGCCCTCGCCGACTACAATCAGGCGATCGCGCTCAATCCCCGTTTAGATAGTGCCTATAATAACCGCGCCAACTGCTATATCGCTCAAGGTCAACTGGCCGATGCGATCGCCGATTATCAAATTGCCCTCGACTTTAACCCCGCCAACTGGCGCGCTTGGATTAATCAAGGCATTACCTACCGCGACATGGGACTCTATGACTTAGCCATTGAGAACTTTGACCTCGTATTAGTCCTCGGAAAACGCCTCAAAGCCCGCAGCTACGGCGAACGCGGCCGCACCTACCATTTACGAGGCGACTGGAATCTAGCGATGGGAGACTATCAACGGGCCTTAGAAAGCCTCTCTAATACTCTCCCCTCCCGTCGTTACCGCAAACAGATTCAACAGTGGCTAGAAGAACTGTTAAACCCCATGACGGCCTGACAGAGTAAGATAAGAGGGTCTAAGATGCCCGAGGAAACCATGAACTAAATATCAGTGAAATATGAAACCTGAAGCATCACAGCGAGAGGGGTGTAGAGACAAAGCTCTTTACACCCCTCTCCTTTTGGCTCAACTTCCCACGCCCCAGAACTCACTCCTCCGACAGAGTGCCTTAACCTTTGCCGAATCGTTAACATTTTGTTACAAAGGAAAGAGAGACGAAAATTTTGTTTATCAGCGCAGAACTTAACACAATGTTTGGTGGCTTTGTTGGTTCAAATCAAAATCAAGGGGCGGATTGGGGGGAGAACCTCCTCAATACCGTTGCCAGTAATACCATCCGCCACCTGTTTACTCAGTGTGAATCGGTTGAGGTACAAGTGCGCTGTCAGCCCTCTAGCAAGCTGCTACAGGGGAGTATTGATAGCTTTAAGATGCAGGGGCGAGGTCTAGTAATTCGCCGGGATTTCCGCACGGCCGCCATGTCCTTTGAGACGGACGCGGTAGCGTTAGATTTTGGGTCAGTGTTAAAGGGAACTATTGCCCTGAAACAACCGACTCAGGCGATCGCACTCGTAACACTGACAGAAACCGACATTAACCATGCTTTTAAAGCCGAGTTAGTACGGAAACGGCTAGAAAACCTTACAGACCCGCGTTTGCTGGAGTTATCTGGGGGGGAACCGGTTTCCTTTACCGATGTTCACCTAGAACTGTTGCCCCAAAATCGGATTAAATTATTCGCTCAGACCCATTTAACCAATCAAGTGGTTCCAGTCGTCCTTAGTTGTGAGCTAGGTTTAGCCAAACGGCGACGAATTACCTATGAAAACGCCGTGTTTGAGGGGGAAACCATTCCCGAAGGTTTACAGGGCTTATCGCGCCTGTTAATGGGGATTCTGGTAGATATCCTTAACGAGATGGTAGACCTCGACCGTTTCAATTTAGATGGAGTCCTCTTGCGGTTAAATCGCCTAGAAACTCAGGGGAAAGAATTGCTGTTTAGTGGCTATGCTCAAATTGAACGTATTCCCCGCAGTGGTTAATTTTCCCCATGATTTAACACGGGGGGAACTCATGAATTCCCCCTACACCCCACAACGGTTTTAGCTGTGAATCCCAAAGCCGCCTATCTATCCGTAGAATTGAGTCGGTAATTCACTGGATAACGTCCATTAGCTTCAAGCCGGGATAGAATTGCCGCAACATGGTTTTAAGCGGTACATGATAATACTGATAGAAAGCTTGGTTAACTGCACTAATTTCTACCGTATGATTAGGGTGATTGTCCTGTAAACTCATGACAATATTTTTGAGTGCGGTTTTAAGATTTTGTGCAGAGTTTAACTCAACTTTAACCGGGGAAATCTGTGCCTTTTTCTCTCTAACATTTCGGGAAGAGTCTCTGACCTGAAAGGGCTGGACAGGGGTGTAAAAATAGGAGTCTGGTTCGGTTTGTAACTTCACAAAAAATACATCAGGATTCGCTGTAACGTATAAGATAAAATCCGGTGAGTGGCGAAGCAATTGTTTAACATGATCTCGGGTAATGCGTGAAGGATGGGCAGGAGAATCATGATAATGTTCTGCATAGAGGGTGAGGAGTTTAGAACT
Source organism: Spirulina subsalsa FACHB-351 (assembly GCF_026130165.1). GTDB lineage: Bacteria > Cyanobacteriota > Cyanobacteriia > Cyanobacteriales > Spirulinaceae > Spirulina_A > Spirulina_A subsalsa_A. Next base: position 38,839 of record NZ_JAIHOM010000025.1, read on the forward strand.
TTTAACCCAAGGATTTCCCGTCCTTTCGGCTTCTACTAGAATCATCTCCCGTAACCCAGCGAGAAGCTTATGCTGAGAGCCAGAATGAGAGGAAGGAGTGTAGGCTTGCATGATGAAATTTGCCCGTTAACTTCACTACAAAGCTAACTACATCCGGAGTGATAAAAATTCCTTACGGCTTACTCTAATCTCCCAATCTGGTTGGGGAGCAGGGGAGCGGGGAAGTCGGGTGTAATGTCATTGACTAACTTTGACTAACTTTAGCCAGAAACCGGGTTGCATTCATTGTCTAGTTTTCCCGATACACCCTAGCAAAAACCCGGTTTCTCATGTCAATTATCAATTATCAATTATCAATTCCCTATTCCCTGACCTTGACAAGAGGAGAAAAGGTTTAACTTGTCAAGATTGGGGGTCAGCCAGTGGAGGGGTTGAGGGCTTCCTCTAGGGCTTCTAAGGCCTCTAGTTGTTGCCAAACGGTTTGTAAAAGGCGATCGCATCCCGCCCCCGTCACCGCCGAAATTTCACAGATCGGATCTGAGGTGACTTGGGCAAATTCCCCCCGCATAAACTGCACCCAATCCTCATCCACCACATCCGTCTTATTTAACGCCAAAATCTGGGGTCGTTCCCCCAAACCGCGACCATAGGCCGTCAATTCCGCTTGAATCGTGCGATAGTCCCCCAAAGGGTCATCCCCCGTAATATCCACCAAATGCACCAACAGCTTTGTCCGTTCAATATGGCGTAAAAACTCATGACCTAAACCCACCCCCGCATGAGCGCCTTCAATCAATCCCGGAATATCGGCAAATACCGTCCCATCCCCCGTCGGTTTGCGCACTACCCCCAAATTCGGCACCAACGTTGTAAAAGGATAATCAGCAATTTTAGGACGGGCCGCCGAGAGAACCGAAATCAGCGTAGACTTACCCGCATTAGGCAGCCCAATCAAACCCACCTCGGCTAATAACTTCAACTCCAACCGTAACACCCGCTCCTCCCCCTCTAATCCCGGGAGAGCGTACTCTGGAGCGCGATTCTGGTTACTCAAAAAATGTTGATTCCCCAGACCTCCCTTGCCTCCTTTCGCCACACAAATCTGTTGCCCCACCGTCACTAAATCCCCCATCACCTCCTCCGTCTCGGCATCATAAATCATCGTGCCGCAAGGGACCTTAATCAACAAATCCTTCCCCGAAGCCCCCGTACAATTATTCGGCCCCCCTCGTTTCCCATCATCGGCCTTGAAAATCCGGGCATAACGAAAATCTAACAGGGTTTGCAGGTTCTCGGCCGCTTCAATAATCACCGACCCCCCCCAGCCCCCATTCCCTCCCGAAGGCCCCCCGGCCGGGACATATTTCTCCCGTCGAAAGGCAACAATCCCATCCCCTCCTTTCCCGGCCTTCACTTCAATCTGCGCGTAATCAATAAACTGCATCTTTAACTATTCCCCTCGTTGGGGTTCCTGAAAATTTGCTCACGGACAGCACCTAAATTGAGTCCTGCCCGTTGCTTATAAGTTCAAAAATACTGAGTTCAACAGTATTTAGAGACATCCTCCCCACAATCATCCGCCAAGTAGGACAACGCCCGAAAGCGTAACCCTACTAACTGCTCATAAAGCGGGTTTAACTTGCACATGGGGGGAATGTGAACCACTTTCCGACCAAAGAGTTTAATATCCCGCTCAAAAGGACACTGGGGGGGAACCATTTTACACACAAAACGAGCCACTCGGCGATCTTGGACTTCCATCCCATCTAACCAATCTTGGACAGGTTTGAGGACATTACTCGAAGGGTGGGGAGGCTGTAGGGGAGAAACGGCCGTAGCATTAGCTTCTGCCACAAACGCATCATTCGCTTGTAAGTCGTGTTTAGCGGGGTCGTATAGGGTCTGTTCCAGCACCTGTAAGGCCTTAATTTCCAAGCCCAAGGCCGCTAAAAACTGATTAATGACATTGGACTCCTCCACGGAGTAAACGCCATTGGCCAGTGCCATCATTACGGCAGTCCGCAGGAAGTTTTCCGCCATTTGGGAATCTTGGCCGAGGGTGGCGGCTAATTCTTCGGCGCTGATAGGTTCTAGTTCCCCTAAATCGGTGTGAGGGGCGAGTTCATCTTGAGTTAGTTGGGCGATGAGTTCTTGTTCTTCGGGATCAAAATGTCCATCGGCCCAAGCAACTGTTAATAATCCTCGCAGCCAGACCGAGATTTGCTCGTTGGTGTATTGATGCTCAATCTTGCTGGTCATCACTATTTCCCCGCAATGCTTTCCCCTCTTATTCTAATATGTGCGCTGGTTTGGGGGCTAGGGAATAGATAGGGCTTGCTGAATAACTTGGGGAATAGGGAGCGGGGGAGCAGGGGAGTGGGGAATTGACAATTGACAATTATCAATTCTCAGGGGAGCAGGGGAGCGGGGGAGCGGGGGAGCAGGGGAGTCGGGTGTAATGTCATTGACTAACTTTAACTAACTTTAGCCAGAAACCGGGTTGCATTCATTGTCTAGTTTTCTCGATACACCCTAGCAAAAACCCGGTTTCTCATGTCAATTATCAATTATCAATTATCAATTCCCTGTTCCCTATTACTTTTCAAGCTATGAGTGAAGAAGAGATCGGGGCTGTCATGGCGAAGGGCGCGATCGCCAAGGGATTCTAGGAGTGGGGATGTATTCCCACTTCTCACAAAACTTTAGATTAATTTAATTTGTATCAACCCAAATCCCTCTATACTAAACTTAGTGTGAGTTGGTTCAAAATGGCTAAAAAAATCATCAAAGATTTTATTTTTGTCCCAAAAATAAAAATAGTAATATGAGGTAATCTCGTGCTAGGAAATAGGTCAAAAAATAGGTCAAAAAATAGGTCAAAAAAACCAAGACTTTGAGTGGCGGAAAACTCAAGATATAAGGACATTAGAATCTAGTAACATCAATACAGATTGCCTGAAAGTTACTCAAGATTTTTAATAGCTAAACTCAATCTTTCCTGCTCACAACGCTAGATTCAGAAAAAACGTCCTGTTCCTTAGTACCTTCAAAACATGAAGGATAATGCAAGGAAAACTTACCCTAGTTTCCTAGTTATCTAGCCCCCTTTGGAATGGGCAAGATCGGGAAAAATTCGCGAGTAAAATAGGGTTAAAATTGTCAGTTTTATCTATTTCCTATTCCCCATTACCCATTCCCTATTCCCTAAAACAAGGAGCTAACTCATGGAAGTTTATGATGTAGCCGTCATTGGTGGCGGAATAGTTGGTTGTGCGATCGCACGGGAACTGATGCGCTATTCTTTACGGGTGATTTTACTGGAAAAAGAGATAGAAGTCGGTTTTGGTGTTAGTAAAGCTAATAGTGGCATTATTCACGGAGGACACCACAGTTCACCGGATACCCTGAAAGGAAAGTTAGAGTGGGAAGGAAATCAACTGTGGGATGCCTTACGGGACGATTTAGACTTTGGTTTTAAACGCATTGGAGAAATTACTATTGCTCTGAGTGAGGAACAAATTCCCACCCTACAACAGATTAAAGCCCAAGGAGAACAGAAGGGTGTGCCGGGTCTGGAATTATGGGAGACTGAACAAATTCTCAAGGCAGAACCTCACCTTTCCCCAAATATTGTCGCGGGATTATATGCCCCTACAACGGGGGTAGTTAATCCCTATGAGGCCTGTTTTGCCCTGATTGATAATGCTCGACTCAATGGGTTAGAAATTAGCACAAAAAACCCTGTACTGGGCTTAGATTACCGGGAGGATGTTTGGCAAATTAACGCCCAAAAAGGAGTGATTTATAGCCGTTTTGTGATTAATGCGGCGGGACTTTTTGCCGATCAGATTGCCGAAATGGCTGGGGTGGGCAACTTTAAAATCTATCCGCGTAAAGGGGAAGAGTATTTACTGGATAAACGCTTAAATGGCTATATTCAACGGGTGATTTTTCCCTGTCCTACTCCTGTTTCTAAGGGGATTTTAGTCATTCCCACTTATGACGGAACGTTAATGGTGGGGCCGACGGCGGAACAGGTGGAAGATAAGGAAGATTTAACCACAACGGCGGCCGGAGGACAAAGGGTTTTTGAGGCGGTGATGCAGTATGCTCCGGGTATTAGCCCCCGGGATTGTATTGCGGAGTTTGCGGGATTGCGTCCGGTGGCTGATGGGGAAGATTTTATCATTGAACCGAGTTCTCGCCCGGGGTTTATTCAGGTGGCGGGGATTCAATCTCCGGGCTTAACGGCGGCTCCGGCGATCGCACTTTTAGTCTTAGAAATCCTCCAAGATAGCGGTCTAGCGTTGATTCCCAAGGATGACTTTATCGCCAAAAACCCCCCGGTGATTCGCTTTGCCAGTTTATCTAGGACAGAACATATGACCTTAACCCAAGAGCATCCCTCCTATGGGCGGATTGTCTGCCGTTGTGAAGGGATTACCGAGGGGGAAATTTTGGCCGCTATTGCCCGAGGAGCCGCTACCCTGGACGGGATTAAATTCCGCACGAGGGCAGGGATGGGGCGCTGTCAGGGAGGATTTTGTACGGGGCGCTGTTTAGAATTGCTCTCCCGTGAATTGGGCTGTCCCATTCCGGCCTTGACGAAACGGGGGGGCGAGTCTTGGATTGTCCGCGCTAGAGAGGAGGTTTTAAATCGATGAATACCTATGGGAATCGACCCTTAGAAACGGCTTATGATGTGGTTGTGGTGGGAGGAGGCCCCGCAGGCATGGCGGCGGCTTTAGGGGCGAAAAAACAGGGCGCAGAGCGCATTCTGATTGTAGACCGTGAGAAGGAAGCGGGGGGGATTTTATTGCAGTGTATTCACCCCGGTTTCGGTCTGCAACATTTTAAGGAGGAGTTGACGGGGCCTGAATATGCTCAACGGTTTTTAGGGCAAGTGTTAGCGGCGGATATTCAGGTGGCTAAGGATACTTATGTTCTGGATATCGACGGTCAGCGACGAGTTACCTTAATGTCTGGGGAGACGGGAATGCAGCAGGTGCAGACGAAGGCGGCTGTTTTGGCGATGGGGGCAAGGGAACGGACCCGGGGAGCCATTCGCACTCCCGGACGCAGACCTGCGGGGGTATTAACGGCTGGATTAGCCCAAAAGTTTGTTAATTTGATGGGCTATTTACCGGGCAAACGGGCGGTTATTTTAGGGTCTGGGGATATTGGCTTAATTATGGCCCGTCGCCTCACGTTGGAGGGGGTGGAGGTGGTGGGGGTGTTTGAAATTATGCCCTATGCGAATGGTTTAAACCGCAATATTGTTCAGTGTTTGCAGGATTTTGATATTCCTTTACACTTGTCTACAACGGTGGTGGATATTCAAGGACGCGATCGCCTCGAAAAAGTCACGGTCGCTCCGGTAGACTCCCATTTTGTCCCTGATTTAACCAGAAGTTGGGACATTGACTGTGACACCCTGTTACTGTCCATTGGTCTAATTCCAGAAAATGAACTCTCCCGTCAACTGAATTTACGTTTAGATCCCGTCACTCAGGGACCCGTGGTGAATAGTCGCATGGAAAGTTCTCAAGATGGGGTGTTTGTTTGTGGGAATGTAGTCCATATTCATGATTTGGTGGACTTTGTGAGTGCCGAATCTAGTTTAACGGGGGAATATGCGGGACTCTATGCGACTGGACAACAATTGCCTCGGGATAATATCCGCTTAATTCCGGGGGAAAATGTGGCCTACTGTGTCCCTCATACCATTTCTAGCGATCGCGAGCATACCGTTTATCTGCGTGTGCGCAAACCCCTAGAAAAAAGTGTTCTCCGTTTAGGGGAAGTATACGAGAAACCCCTCCGCTACGTCTTCCCAGCCGAGATGGTCAATCTCAAAGTCCGTCCCCGTTTCCTCCATCAGTTTCATGGAGATGCCTTGAAAATTGATGTTTTGCCTGGGGAATAGGGAATAGATAATTGATAATTGATAATTGATAATTGACAATTGATAATTGACATGAGAAACCGGGTTTTTGCTAGGGTGTATCGAGAAAACTAGACAATGAATGCAACCCGGTTTCTGGCTAAAGTTAGTCAAAGTTAGTCAATGACATTACACCCGACTCCCCCGCTCCCTAACCCGCAGGGGGTACAATTACATTAGTTGTCCCCGTGAGAGTATTGGCCCCTCCCGAGGTGATGGTAGTTGCCCCTCCCGAGGTGATGGTAGTTGCTCCCCCCGCGCTGACACTAATCACCCCTCCCGCTTTTAAAGTGATTCCCCCTGCGGCATTTAAATTTAAACTCGCTCCGCCTTGAATCGTAATCGTTCCAAGGGCTTTTAAGGTAATACTGCGATCGCGATCATTGAGAATACATTCCTGTCTGCCTTGGCTGATAATCTCAATCTTGCCATTGGTTTCATCCAAAATAATCTTATGGCCGCCACTGGTCTTAATTTCAATAGCGCGATCGCCATTACTATCCTTCAACTGGATCTCATGTTTCCCCGCCGTTTGTAAAGAGATCCCCCGCTTACTACTGGTTTTATCCTCCTCCACAAACTGTAACTGATGTCCCGTCCGCGTCTTCAACGTCCGCACCCGCACCTTTCCATTTTCCACACTCTGATTCACCGCCACCGGGGGTTTATCCTTCCCATTCCACACCCCCCCCACCACATAAGGACGGTGAATATCCCCATGTTCAAACCCCACCAACACCTCATCATTAATCTCCGGCAGACAATCAAACCCCCGTTGATCCCCCGCCCCCAAGGCCACCACCCGCGCCCAATTGCTCGCGTGGGCGCTCCCATCCTCCTCCGGCGTGAGCGTAGGGAATTTGACCCGTACCCGCCCCCAACCTTGGGGATCCTTATTATCCGTCACAATACCCACTAAAAACGTCTGTCCGGGCTTTAATTGGGGCTTAGGGGAAAGAATTGAGAACAGATCCCCCCCGCGTAAACCTCGCACACTAAACTCCGTCCGATAACTGCGTTGATAGTAAACATGACGAGTCGCCGTGATGTAATACTGCCCGTCATACTTGCCCATATCTTGCAGCTTAACCACCCGTCCCGTGCGGATTTTGGGATTGCCCTCCCCCGTGGCATCCGCGTAAATATAGGCCCCACCTAACTCATTAAACAGGGATTGGGCGATCGCATCCGCCTCCTTCGCCTGAAACACAGGTTGGTCCACCACAATCATCTTAGGCGGAGGAGTCGCCCCCATCGTCGGCGGATTCTTCGGTCCAAACTGTCCCCCCGTCGTAGACCCCCTCCCCTGCTGACTTTGAGTAATCACCTGTTCCCGTTGCGCCGTCCCCACAATCGCCTTCTTCTGACCATAATCCCATCCTCGCACCTCCACCCCACTCACCTGTTCCGCACTCGTCACCCGCACCCGAAACCCCCCGAAATCCTTCAGCCACGTTAACGCCAAATTCTCCCCCCCCTGAGGCCTCCGAAAATACAACTTACCATCCTGTACAAACAACTCAAACCCAATCCTAGCCGCCCGATGGCGCAAAAACTCCATATTCGTTTGATTCTCTTGAAACACATACTCATGAGGATCCCCACTCGCATCAATTCCCCCCACATTAATCCCCACCTCCCGCGCAATTTCCCGCACAATATCGCTATCCGTATAATTCTGAAACGAACGGTTATAACGACCCCGATGTAAACGATGGGAAATATCATAACCCCGCACTAAAACAGGCGCTTGAGAATTCTCACTAAAATGACTCTCAATCCCCGTAATTTCCCCCTCAATTAAAAACTCCCGATTCGCCCGACTAAAATCCGGATCCTGCGTCGTACTCGACTGAAAACCAATCCTCACCGTTTGCCCAATCTTCAACATATCATCATACCGCCAAGGCTTATCCTCATCCTGTCCCGGAAAATAAGGATTTTCTACCACAATCGTAAACATCGCAGGCAGATGCAAACTCTCCTCCACCGTAATCTGTTCGAGATCATTCATTAACTCCTTCGGCGCATCCTGCCCCCCTAACTGTAAAAAGGGTACCGCAACATAACTAGAATCTTGAGCTTGTATCATTTTTTTCAGCCAAAGTAATAGAGAGCAGCCAATTACAAATCAAAATCAAAAAGTAACTCAAAAGCCAATATTTATCAAACCTGATTGAGTGAACGTCCCAATCTTAATGCTAGAGTTATCAACGTCTAAACCCATTTTTTTAACTCTTCCGCTTCTTTTTGGAGAGCTTCACATTCTTTAGAACGTTTATCCGCTTCCTTATTCAATCGGTCTGCTTCTTGTGGATTAAAATCTGGATTACTTTTCAGAAATCCGAGCCATCGATTATTTCTATGTCTGGCATCTTGTCTCATTTGATCAACCTGTGCAAGGCAATTTCTATGCGCTTCTTCCGCATTTCTTACCGCTTGTTCCCTTGCCTGTCCTGCACTTAAAGGTTTAGCAGGCTGTTGCCGAGTATCCCGACTCCCAAATAAATCCTTATTGTAGGTTCTAGCACTAGCTGCTAAAAAAGAACTATCAACCTCTTTTAACGTTAGCTTAACCTCCGCTCTTACTGGAGTTCCATCCGCCAAAAACATCGTTAACTTATAATCCAACTTCTCCACAAAACAAGTTAAATAATTTTGATCCCCCCAACATAACTGATAAATCGGAGGACGAGACACCACAGTACCCCCCGAAGAATAGCCTTGAAACTTAACCGAATTTTGGAGCTTTTCAATATATTCTTTCATCACACTTTTACCTGACTCATAAGTATCAAACATAATCTTATTAAGAGTCGTACTCCGTGCCTTCGGATACTCAAAACTGACTTTAGGCGTTCCTTGATCTGTTCTAGCAGACTTAGAATCTTTTACCTTAATAGATTCTTGAAACTGCAACATTTCCGGGTTAAACAAAAACTGGAAATCGTAATCTCTATTATCTGTACAGAATAATCTTGCTTTTTGTAAAACTGTCATAAAGCCTCCTGTTATATCACATGAATTACCAAGAAATACGACTATTATATAACAAACCCTTACGTTCTCGTTCCACCTCCAAACGTTGACAAATCATAAGATACATTTCCCGCGCCAAAATCTCTAAATCCTGTGCTGCTTCTTCATCCATAGTTTCATCTTCTGGAAATTCCACATCTGCCGCAATAATCACTGCTTTTAGTTCCCTCAAAAATAGATCATCTGCCTCCCCTAATCTTAACTCTAAAGCTTTCAATATTGCCACATCTGCTGACTTAATAGTTTCCCCTAACTGTTCTTCAAAAGCACTATCAGACTCTTCCAGTTTTTCTTCTAACAACTCCAAGACATTTTCTGAAAAATTAGGATCTTTATCTTTTTGCTGTTGCCGAAACGTTTCGGTAAACACATCATTTCCAGCTATCCGTGTCACCGAAGCATCAGCAAATTGTTCATTAAACCCGTCTTCCAATTGAGCAATTCGTGCAATTAAACTTTCAATATAAGCTTCGTCTTGCTCCTCTTGAAAAGGCAGGATTTTTTTGAAACTACGTCTTAAATTTTCAGCAAAATCTTGGTCAACCGTAGGTGCTTCTGATGAGCTAGAAATATCATCCTCTGATTGAACATCATCAGATTGATTTTCTTTATCTAAGAAACGTTGCACCACTTGATTTTCTGTGTCCTGAGTTGATTCTTCCCCGAATAATTGTGCAGCATTCTCCCAAGAATTGGGAACCGATAAAGCAGGTTTTTTTGAATCAGATTTACGTTGAATTGCAGAAGTATCCCCCACTGTTTCCCGTTGGATAGGAGTTTCTCCTGAAGATGTCTCGACTTGTCTCTGGATTGTTGGTGTTTCCGATGAGGATGGAATTGTCGGAGTCTCCCCAATTGTTTCCCGTTGAATAGGAGTTTCTCCTGAAGGTGTCTCGACTTGTCTCTGGATAGGTGTAGATATTCCTTCCCCAGATGTCTCAGATTTCGGTTGAATTGTCGGAGTCTCTCCAATTGTTTCCCGTTGGATGGGAGTTTCTCCTGAAGATGTCTCAACTTGTCTCTGGATAGGTGTAGATATTCCTTCCCCAGATGTCTCAGATTTCGGTTGAATTGTCGGAGTCTCTCCAATTGTTTCCCGTTGGATGGGAGTTTCTCCTGAAGATGTCTCAACTTGTCTTTGAATTGTCGGAGTCTCCCCAACTGTTTCCCGTTGAATAGGAGTTTCTCCTGAAGATGTATCGACTTGTCTCTGAATTGTCGGAGTCTCTCCAGTCGTTTCCCGTTGGATAGGAGTTTCCCCGGAAGATGTCTCAACTTGTCTTTGAATTGTCGGAGTATCCCCAGTTGTTTCCCGTTGGATAGGAGTTTCTCCTGAAGGTGTATCGACTTGTCTCTGAATAGGTGTAGATATTCCTTCCCCAGATGTCTCGGATTTTGGTTGAATTGTCGGAGTCTCCCCAATCGTTTCCCGTTGGATGGGAGTATCTCCTGAAGGTGTATCAACTTGTCTCTGGATAGGTGTAGATATTCCTTCCCCAGATGTCTCGGATTTTGGTTGAATTGTCGGAGTCTCCCCAATTGTTTCCCGTTGGATGGGAGTTTCCCCCGAAGGTGTATCGACTTGTCTCTGAATCGTGGGTGTTTCCGATGAGGATGGAGTTGTCGGAGTCTCCCCAATTGTTTCCCGTTGGATAGGAGTTTCTCCTGAAGGTGTCTCGACTTGTCTCTGGATAGGTGTAGATATTCCTTCCCCAGATGTCTCAGATTTCGGTTGAATTGTCGGAGTCTCCCCAATTGTTTCCCGTTGAATAGGAGTTTCTCCTGAAGGTGTATCAACTTGTCTCTGGATTGTTGGTGTTTCCGATGAGGATGGAGTTGTCGGAGTCTCTCCAACTGTTTCCCGTTGGATAGGAGTTTCTCCTGAAGATGTATCGACTTGTCTCTGAATTGTCGGAGTCTCTCCAGTCGTTTCCCGTTGGATAGGAGTTTCTCCTGAAGATGTCTCAACTTGTCTTTGAATTGTCGGAGTCTCCCCAACTGTTTCCCGTTGGATAGGAGTTTCTCCTGAAGATGTCTCAACTTGTCTTTGAATTGTCGGAGTCTCCCCAACTGTTTCCCGTTGAATAGGAGTTTCTCCTGAAGATGTATCGACTTGTCTCTGAATTGTCGGAGTCTCTCCAG
>NZ_JAIHOM010000214.1 GCF_026130165.1 Spirulina subsalsa FACHB-351
GGGAGCGGGGGAGCAGGGGAGCGGGGGAGCGGGGGAGCGGGGGAGCGGGGGAGCGGGGGAGCGGGGGAGTGGGGGAGTGGGGGAGCGGGGGAGCAGGGGAATTGATAATTGATAATTGACAATTGATAATTATTTCCGATTACCTATTTCCGATTACCTATTCCCTGTTCCCTGTTCCCTTGTTGAGTTTAGCGTAGGCATAGCTCCAGGAAGTGGCACAGTAAGCCCGAAGTGGGAAACCGTGATAGGTTAGATCCAGTGAAGATGTTTTACTAGACCTTATGCCGAATCGTTTAAGCCAAGCCCAAAGCCTTTATTTGCGTAAACATGGAGATAATCCTATTGACTGGTGGCCTTGGTGTGAGGAGGCACTAACAATGGCAGCACAAACTGATCGACCGATTTTTCTGTCTGTGGGTTACTCTAGTTGCCATTGGTGTACGGTGATGGAGGGGGAGGCGTTTTCTAATTTGGCGATCGCACAATATCTGAATGAGAACTTTATCCCCATCAAAGTAGACCGCGAAGAACGCCCCGATCTCGATAGTATCTATATGCAGGCGCTACAAATGATGATCGGACAGGGGGGCTGGCCGCTGAATATTTTCCTCACTCCCAATGAACGCATCCCCTTCTATGGGGGGACTTACTTCCCCGTAGAACCTCGTTATGGCCGTCCCGGATTTTTACAGGTTTTACAAGCCCTTCATCGCTTTTATCAGGAAGAAAAGGACAAACTCCAAGGCATTAAGACCGAAATTCTCTCGACGCTACAACGGTCTACCCTATTACCCAAATCCTCTGAGTCCGTCTTAAAGTACGAACTCCTACAACAGGCCATTGTCGTGAATACCAGTGTTATTAAGGGAAGTACCCCAGGCCATCCCAGTTTTCCCATGATTCCCTATAGTGATTTTGTCTTAAGGGGGAGTCGTTTTCCTGAAGAAATTACCGCCCACAATGCGGCCTATCAACGGGGGGAAGATTTAGCCTTGGGGGGAATTTACGACCATGTAGCAGGGGGATTTCATCGCTATACCGTTGATGCGACTTGGACAGTGCCGCACTTTGAAAAAATGCTCTATGACAATGGGCAGATTATGGAGTATTTAGCGAATTTGTGGAGTGCCGGAGATCAGAAACCTGCTTATAAACGGGCGATTGATGGCACGATTCAATGGTTAAAGCGGGAAATGACAGCCCCGAGGGGATATTTCTATGCAGCCCAAGATGCGGATAGTTTTGCCACTCCCGAGGAGAAGGAACCGGAGGAGGGGGCGTTTTATGTGTGGAAATATGGGGAATTGCAAGCCCACCTGACCTCGGACGAATTGGCGGCGCTTGAAGGGGAGTTTAGCATTAGTGAGGGGGGCAATTTTGAGGGGTCTAACGTCCTCCAACGTCGTCAGGGGGGTGTTTTATCAGAATTGGCAGAACAAGCCCTTTCTAAGCTGTTTATTCAGCGTTATGGGGCTCCGGCTGAGGCGATCGCCACTTTCCCCCCAGCCCGTGACAACCAAGAGGCCAAAACCAAAGCCTGGCCGGGTCGGATTCCAGCCGTCACTGACACTAAAATGATTGTGGCTTGGAACAGCTTAATGATTTCCGGTTTAGCCCGGGCTTATAGTGTGTTTAAAGATCCCCTCGCTTGGCACATGGCCACCCAGGCCGCCCAATTTATCCTCAAGCATCAGTGGGTAGAAGGGCGCTTTTACCGCTTAAATTACGCAGGCCACGCCACGGTTTTAGCCCAATCGGAAGACTATACCCTGTTTATCAAAGCCTTACTGGACTTATATCAGGCCAGCGTGGGACAGGGAAGACCCGAGGAACAATGGCGAGAAAGTGCGATCGCCCTTCAGCAAGAACTCGACCAATACCTCTGGGATAGCACCCTAGGAGGATACTACAACACCCCCAGCGATGCCAGTAGCGACCTCATCATCCGGGAACGCAGCTATATGGACAACGCCACCCCCTCCGCCAACGGAGTCGCCGTCAGTAACCTAGTTCGCCTCGCCCTTTGTACCGACGAGGAAGAATATCTCCAGCGTGCCGAAGAAACCCTAATGGCCTTCAGCACCATCATGGAGCAGTCCCCCCAAGCTTGTCCGACCCTCTTCACCGGGTTAGACTGGTTTCTCTGTGCTACCCTCGTCCGCACCCGTCGCGACACCCTGCAATTCCTCAGCCCTCAATACTTCCCCAGCAGCGTCTACCAACTGGAGGAAACCCTCCCCGACAACGCTGTGGGATTAGTCTGTAAAGGCCTCAATTGTTTAACCCCAGCCACCAATCAAGCCGAATTATTAGAGCAAATTAACCTCATTTTGAATCTCTCGCCAAATTAAAAAGACTGTATCTTTTTATTGCAATATGAGAGGAAAAAGGATTAAGGCAAGGCTAGGGAATAGTCAAGAGGCAAGAGCTTTGAACAAAATAGCGACGCATTCCCCCACCTCGCCCAAGGCAGGTGGGGTGAGCTTCATTGCACTATTCCCTATTACCTATTCCCTGTTCCCTTATTCAGCAACCCTGAATTAGTAACAATAATTAACAAGCTTTCTCATATTAAAAAATAACCTTGTGACCCCGCTCACTTCAGTGTTATTATAGGGACGAATAAAACTAAAATCCATCCGAATATCTGCCCTAGCAAACTAAATCATTTGAGTTTGTAGGCTTTACTTTATCACTTCAAGTTTCTCTTAGTTCTTGATGAGAGATCCAAAAAACTAAGCAGGGTCTGCTGAATAAGTCCGGGAGTCGGGGAATTAAGAATCAGTACCTATTCCCTATTACCTATTACCTATTCCCTTGTTGAGTCTAGCGTTTGGTTTTTTCAGCAAGCCCTGAACATCCCTGTTGTCTTGGAACGTGGCATATACCGCCCCACTTCCTCCCTGAAACTGTTCAGGGAATCTCTAGCGGCCAACACCCTAATGGATAGCAAATATTTTGAAGAATACCAAACCCAACTTCGTGATTGGCAGAAGAAATTTTTTGACACTTGGTTAGAATCCATGTCTATGGGTAAAGATGCCTTGAAATTCCCCGAAACCCTAGATAAAACCTTAGATGCTCAAGAAGAATGGGTGAATAACTATCTTGAAGCTCAAGAAACTGCCACTAAAATCGCGTTAGAATCCCAAAAACAATTTTGGGACAGCTATTTTAAAGCGATGCGTGCAGTTCCCACGGCTCAAGCTGCCTAGAGTCTTGTACTTTTGAGTTGAACCATCTTAGCGACCCATTCCCCTACCTGCTGACGTGAGGTGGGGGAGCGTTAAGAACTCATCGTGTGAGAGATCAGTTTTGAGTTTTTGTGTGTAGTTTTCTTCGACAGTGAGTGAATACAATGCCCCCCTAGATAGGCTCTAAGGGGGGTTTTTATCAATTGTCAATTTTTGACCTGTTAAAATAGATGGAATCCCCATCCGGTTACGGCGGGGCGGATGTCAACTGAGTTGACACTTTCACCGCTAATTGCTTCGCAATGTGGGGGAGATTTCTACTCGATTAACCCCACCCATCCCCTTAAAATCTTAATGCCGTCGTTGTTCTAGCACCCGGTACACCTCGCGTAAATCAACATTGTGGTGAGCCAGAGCAACAAGGGTATGGTAGAACAAATCAGCCACTTCCGAGGCGATATCTTGGGGGTTATCATCTTTACAGGCCATCACTACCTCGGCTGACTCTTCGCCAATCTTTTTGAGAATCTTGTTATCCCCTCCGGCAAAAAGCTTACAGGTGTAGGAACTTTCGTTAGGATTCCTTTGGCGCTCCCGGATGACCTCATACAAACCAGATAAGGTGTTCGCGGGGGGAGCCTGTTTACCCTCTCCCTGTTGGTGGAAACAGCTTCTTTCCCCCGTATGACAGGCAATATCGCCAATTTGCTCAATAGTTAGCAAAATGGCATCACTATCACAGTCATAGCGCAGGGATTTCACTTGTTGAAAATGACCCGAGGTGGCTCCTTTGTGCCAGAGTTCTTGACGGGAACGGCTCCAATACCATGCTTCCCCTGTCTCAAGGGTTTTCTGGAGAGCTTCGGCGTTCATCCAGGCCATCATTAACACAGTACCATCTAGATAGTCTTGGGCGATCGCAGGCACTAATCCCTGTTCATTAAAACGAATCTGTTCTAAGGGAATCGCCCCGGCAAAGGAGGAAGGGTTAGAATTGGACATCATATCAAGGAGCGGAATGCTCTCAGCACATCGTCAAACCCCTATCATAGGCTGAAATGGTTCTAGATAGAGTCTGCTGAATATTTGGGGGGCAGGGGAGCGGGGGAGCCGGGGAGCAGG
>NZ_JAIHOM010000026.1 GCF_026130165.1 Spirulina subsalsa FACHB-351
GGGGGATGGAATGCCCGTTACTGGGAGTGATGGCGGTGCTGGGGGGGCTGGCGGCGGCGGGGGTGCAACGGCGACTAATGGCGGCGGTGGCGGCGGTGATGCGGGACGAGGGGGCGGCGCTGGGGGGGTTAATCTGTTTGGCAATGGGGGCAGTGGCGGCAATGGGGGCGGCCTCGGGGGTGATGGGGGAACGGCTAATGGGGATGGAGGAGATGGGGGAACCGGAAGCGGTCGCGGAGGGGCTGGCACAGGGGGCGGTCAGGATGGTCAGGATGGCTTAGTGAATGGGGATGGCGGGAGTAGTGTGCAGGTGGGCTTAAATGCAGGCGGAGGCGGCGGGGGTGCTGGAGGTCGCGGTGGTGATGGGGGCGATGGTGGGGTTGGGATTGTGCTGTCTGGGGCAGAAATCAGGACAGCGCCCGGTCGCTTGGAGTTGCTCGGTACGGGGGGACAAGGGGGCCAGGGTGGCACTGGGGGCGGTGGCGGCGGCGGGGGTCGCGGTGTGGGGGGTGGTGGCGGTGGTGCTGGGGGTGCCGGGGGTCGCGGTGGTACTGGGGGGTTAGGGGTTTGGGTAGAACCGGGTCGGGTGTTTCAGGCTGCACAAGGGGGGTCTAGTGTGTCTCGACCTCGGGGGGCTGGCGCGAGTTCTGTTCCAGTGGTTAGGGGTGGAGTTGAGGTGGGTGAGGTTGTGACGGGTGGCGGGGATGGTTGGGAGACGGGTGAGGGAGCTAACCCTGTTGTTCCGTCTGTTCTCCCTTTGGCGGTGACGACTCCCCAGATGAAGTGGGTTGAGGATGAGGAGGAGGGCCTGTTGTATTGTTGGATGGCTCCACGGGGGGGGTTAGAGGATGGGGATTTGGGAGAGGCTCTAGAGTTTTCGGCTTGGGGGATTCCGCTTTGTGTACCGAGTCAAGATTAGGGGAATGGGGTGTAGGGGTAACATGAATTACCCCTACTTAGGGTCTGCTGAAAAAGCCCAACGCTGGACTCAACAAGGGAATAGGGAATAATTCTTAATAATTCAATAGTTCATCTGTTTATTGGCTAATCTTTCCATCAATCGTAAATCTCTATCGGTAAGCTGGAGTGCGTGTTTTACCCAAACCTCGACAACAGATTCTAACTCACTAAAATCTAACTTTTGTGAAATGCGTCGAGTTCTCGCTAACCCAGCAAGACTATTATGATTCCGTTCTTTTTGCCGAATTAAATCTTTAACCGATTGAATCCCCTCACCATCTTTTACGACATAATTAACAATGCCTAATTCCAGCATTTCCAGTGCTGAATAACGTTTTTTACTGTGAATAATATCCTCGGCTAATCTCTGCCCCAAACGTCGGCTTAAAAAAGAATAAGCCCCCATTCCCGGAAATAAATTAAAGAGTACTTCTGGAAAGCCAAATTGTGAACGTTCTTCGGCTACGATGATATCATGTGTAAGTGCAGCTTCAAAGCCTCCACCAAGGCATAGACCTTGAATTAAGGCAATTCCTATCGTGGAGGAGTCATAATTGATGTAGTTGGCGTATAAAACCTCAATACAACTACGACCATAATTTAAAAGTGCCGATTCATTCTTAGTTCTTATCCAATGTATAAATCTCTCTAAATCTCCTCCTAAATTAAAGACTCCAGGAACCTCAGAGAGAAGAACCCTATAATTAAAAGAATTATTTGAAGCGCAATTAATTTCGTTTTGATGAAGTTTTTGTATATAGAGTGAATACTCTTTTAGGCTACTCAGCATATCTAAGTTAAAACATGGTCTTGGCGTGGGATACCAATGAAGCCAGACACAACGTAAATCATAATCCAGGTTAGCCCAAACCTGCTTGCCGAAGTGATGTGTGTTCAGTTTAGGATCAGGAGACTTCAACGGACTGGCCATAGGGTACTTAACTCCAAACCTATAGGACAAAAATCAATTAAATCCATGTATTTTCCTTAAGAAATTTTACTTAAACGCCTTCACCCTATCTGACAATCTTTGAATATGTCAAGATCAATCACCATATTTCTATTAAAGTAAAAAAGGTAAGTATTTATGTGGCTATCTGAGTTTGGGGCAGGTCAAAAAGTGTCGGGATATCACTTAAGGTGTTTAATTTCCTTAACATTCCCAAAAAAGAGTTCACGGTTTTAACCCGTGGAGAAGTCTAAAAAGGTTTTAGAGTAAGCGAATTCGTAAGGCTTGGGAAATTTGGTGGCGATCGAGCCATTCTGTGACCTCTGGAGTCAGCAGGTCAAGTGTCGCACCTTCAGGATCAGCGGCACGTCTAAGAAAGATTAACACCGCTTCTGGTACATCATCACCGCTCAAGTCCTCCCAACATTTTTTTAGATTCTTAATTGAATTTTCTAAATGTCCAAATATGCTTTGAGTTTCAGGAAATTCTACCTGATCAATGTCAGCTTTTAATTTTTGAATATGTTCAACATCAGCCCGAAACGATGGTATTTTAGCCAGCAGGTTCAATAATTCATCATTGGTACTCGGCATCTGTTGAGCTAAGTATTGTTTCCAATTTCGCTCTAAATGTTGCCTGAGCGACTTCGCCAAACTATCTATGCTGGATTTAAACCGATTACCATCAAAATTGTTATTTTCAATAATCCATTCAGGGTTTTCTTCAAATCTTTTTTTGGCTTGAATGATAAGTCCCAAGAGTTGATCGGCTTTATTGCTGACATCAAAATCTGCCAAACCACGATCACGAAAAATTTTTACAGCATTGTCAAGGGGTTCTAATGAGGCGATCGCATTTTCTATCTGCTTCTGTCTGGATTCAAATCCTTGGCGATGCTTGACATATTTCTCCCTCTGGATTTTTTGGTCTGCTAAGGTGCTGAGTTGTTGTGCTTTTTCTAGGAGCATGATTTTTATCCTTTAATATCCGTGAGCAAATTTTCCAGAGTTGCTAACCCTTCTAAAATCCCTTTTTGAGCCGATTCTAGGGTTTTCTCCCCACTCAAACTGAGATTATCTACTTCCGTTTGAGCGCGGGTTATGGACAAATCGAGACTCTTATTCATTACTTGGAGGAATTCGGTCGCACTTTTGATGGATTTTTGATAGTCTTGGCTGAGATATTGCAGTAATTTAGCCGATTCATTTTCTGCTTCTAGCTGGTTCATGGTTTGGACATACTTGCTAATCGGAGCTTTGGCAAAATTGTCAAGGGCTGTATCGAACGAGTGGGTATTTTTTAGACCAAAAACTCCGGCATCTGTCGCCCGATCGCGGGCTATCTTCATTTGTTCAATCACTTCTGATTTTTTAAAGTTTTCCCCCAATTCACCGACTAACTCTCGATAAACACTCAGCAGGCGATCGCGTTCTTCCTGAATCGCCCTTTCTAATAACTCATCAACGTTTTGGCGAGTTCTGTCAAGGGCTTTAAAGATATCATAACTGCGGACATCTTCGGGAATTTCCGATTGCGGTTGCCAAGATAAACTCACCTGTCGTAAAGGTTCGAGGATTTGAACCACATCAACAATCTGGTAGTCTTTAGAACTGCCTTTCGTACAGACAATTCGACTGGTGACAATTTCTAATAACCCATCCCGATGTTGTTCTAAGGTTTTGATTAACTCTTTCCAGCTTTTACTCCGATTGTCTAGGTCCTTGGGGTCTAAATCTAGGAATAAAGAGTTAATCAACTCTTCGAGGGAGTTGGTGGAATGTCCCGCCATTGTTGCGCCGATCGCCAGTAACTCCACCGCTGCCGGGATGGGGTTCCAAGGTTCACCCGATTCCCGAGGATAGAGGCGAATTTGCTCTAAGACATACTGACTCCAGCGTTCTAAATATTTAGCGTAGGTGCGGAAGTAGCGATCGCCATTGGGGAAATTCCAATGTTTGTAATGTTTGTATTGTAAAATCCCTTGAAAGGCGATCGCAGTTTCCCGGAACTCACTCTCATCCTCTGGATTAAGTGGCAGGGATAACTTGACTCCAGAAATGGTTTCCCGAGTGACTCTAGGACTGTAAAACGTTAGGTTTCTTTGCTTAAATATTTTGCTACTGCTACTGGCAAAGACTCCCTCCAGTAACATTTCTGTATTCCAGTTAATTCGTTCTACAACAGCCGGGTAAATAAACTCCCGCAACTCCTTAGCTAAATTTTGCGAGAGAATATCTTGGTTGTTCCAGCTATCGAGTTGTTGTAATTTTTCTTGGAGGCGAGGAGGAATTTCTAAATCTGTCGCTACTTTTGGACTTTCTCCTGAAGTTTGGGGCTTAACCACATAAGCTGATGCAGTTTCCTGGGTGAGAGAAACTGTTCTACTGACTTTGCTTTCTTGAATCGTTAACCCCAAGGGTGGAATATCAAAAGCTGTGTGAACTTCAGTGGGTAAATCGACCAATTGACTGCCATCAGTCCACAAATCTAGCAAAATTGCACGACGAGCGCCATGTTCTGGGTCTCTATTGTGAATATCTGTTTGGAGAATTGCACTCAGTTTTGGCTTGCCGAAATGTTCCCGCAATGAAGCTGATGGAAATTGTCCAGTTTCAAGATCCGCTTGGGAATTTTCTAATGTCCATTTGATAACATCTCGAATAAAAATTCGCGGATTGAAAGTTCCGGTATTCACCCGACTGAGCATCTCTTCTAATGCAGTTGGGGTGAAAGGATAAAAACCAATCTGATTCATTGCCCCAAACCCAGCATGGCAAGCTTGATGATGTTCACAGTCTAGGCAAGCACTTTTTAGCTCCTTTCCTTCAGAGTCTTGATGGCGAGATTTAAACCAGTTTTGAAGCTCTCCATCGTCTAAGCGAACGGCATTCAAATAACGACTTACAAATTCTTGAATGTCTGCGGGAGTGATTAAGGATTCCTGATTAATCGAGCCAATATCCATCGTTACGCTGAAACTGACTCGTTGACGCACGGTTTCAATTAAGCTTTGAAAATAGCCCGTTGTACAGGCTAAAGCCGTTCGCATGGCACAGAGGGGTTTCCCACCAAATTGCTGAGGTCGTGCTAAAACCGCTTCTAATACTTCCCGGTCAATCCCCTGCAACTTAGCAAAATCTTCGATAAGTAATACTAATTCTATGCCTTGGTTAGCAAGGGCTTCCCGAACTTCCCGCATTAATCGTTGCAAGTCTTCACGACCCAAACTCAAAACTTGTGCGATCGCCTCATCCAAATGTTGATTTAACCATTGCACCGTCGCTTGCTGAATGTCTTCATCCCCGATGAGTAAACTATAGAAATCGCGAGATTTTTCTCCGGCTTTTTCAAAGTTGCGAACCGCTAAAGGTAAATCCTCAATTGAAAATTGCCGTCGTTCTTCAATAATTTCTAAGCGATCCCGATGACCCAGGGTATGAATTACTAAGCGGTCAATAATTCCGCCCTTTTTTAGCCAATGTTCTTGGCGGAAAAA
Organism: Spirulina subsalsa FACHB-351; assembly: GCF_026130165.1. Classification (GTDB taxonomy): domain Bacteria; phylum Cyanobacteriota; class Cyanobacteriia; order Cyanobacteriales; family Spirulinaceae; genus Spirulina_A; species Spirulina_A subsalsa_A. Next base: position 5,407 of record NZ_JAIHOM010000026.1, read on the forward strand.
GGGGTCATAGAGGAGCGTCCCTAATTCTTCAACTAAGTAGTCTTCTGCCTCAGAGAGTTTGCTGCGATCGCGACGAGCATTAGGGCCAACGGCTGCCGCTAATTGATTAAGCAGTTGTTCCCCAGCTTGCGCTTCATTTAAACTATTGGTAGCCCGATTTAATCGCTCTCGGTATTCATCAAAGGGATGTCCCTCCATTCCTTCCAGAATTAAATTCATGATATCTTTTAAATTGGTGCCAATTTTAGGAATGAGAATGACTTTACGCTTTTCCGTGGAGAGAATATTGGCTGATAACCACCGGATTAAATGAGATTTACCCGTTCCCGATTGTCCTAAAACTGGGACAAATGCAAAATCTGGGGAAGCCAAGAAATCCCGAAGAAATTGTTGCTCACTGTAAACAATTTGCGAGTCTCCCTCAATCAGTTCTTGGCGATACATAGGAAGGGGATGATGGGTGGCGAGAAAGACCCAATCAGTCACTTGGGTCGCTTCTACTTCCATCACCCGACGTACATTGTCTCGGTTCCAACAGACAAATTTTGTAAAAGTCATAGTTGTTATGGGGTCCAAATAATATGGGAAACTCGGCTTTCGTCATCAACAGTTTGATTTGCTTTGGGGAGAATCATCAACTCCGCATCGGATTCCCGGCGTAGGTCAATATATCCCTCGTCTTTCAGGCGAAATAAGGCAAAAGCAGTGCTAGTTGAGAGGTAATTCGGCGGCCTGCGACCAATTTTTTCTTCGATTTTTTCTCGAAATTTTCCGGTTTCAAAGAGCGGACAGCGTTTCGCAAGGCGATCCATAAATTCTTTTAGGGAGAGCTTGGATTCAGATTGTCCATTAAATAACGCTTCTAGGTTGCGCCTAATATAAACAGTTGGATCGGCAACGGCCACTTTTTTGCCGTTTAAACTATGTCTCCAAGTTAACCCGAAATAAGACATCCAATCTTCTAGGTGACCAAATAGAGTATTACTCGATAACTTCAAATCTAACGATTCCGCTACTTTTTGCTCAGAGACTCGCTTTTCTACCTCTTCCCAAGTGCCGATCGCATCATAAATATCTTGAGCTAAATACCAGGCACAATCCAATCCAAAATCAAATTCATCTTCATTATCAGAATTGAAGAATAGCTCCATCAATGTATCGGGTAATAAGTCATCTCCCAATTCTGGGTCACGCGCTAGTTGCGGCAGTTCGGGATTAATCGAGATCGCCCCCTCTTTAACTTCTATCAACAGTTTACATTTGAGACTTTCATTCAACGCCGCATTAAACATCGGACGAGAGGGGGTTTTACCCTCCGCCAATTTTTCAGGCGATAAAAGTTGTTCGAGAATTTCCCGTTTCTGCCGTTGTCCTTCGACTTGCAGTAAGTAGCGGAAAATACCTCGCATCCTACTCGGATTAGCAAGCTTTGTTTTCAGGACACTCATAAGCCGATCTCCAGGAGAAAGTGGTTTAAGCGAAAATAACGCCCTGAAAAAATCTCAATCAGCTTTCTATCTTCTCGACTGGGGTCAGGAGTATGTTCTGGTAGCATCAAAATTCGGGGCGCTAGGGCAGAATGATTAAGGAATAGATAGGTTTCAGGAATAGTGTCATTGCCTCGATGGAAAATTAAAGTAGGAATGTGCGGCATTTTGATAGGTTCATACTTTTCAAAGTAGAAAATAAAGCCCGTTGAAAGTTGGCTAGGCTGAAGATGGTTCCAGAAATAGGTGCGCGATTGGGGAGGAATAACCAGATTTCTAATTCCCTGTTCAATCAACCATTTTAAAATGCGATCGCCATCCTGTTTCCAACCTTGCCGATCCAGGGCATCATAAAAGAGAATCAACAATTTCTCCCGCTCCAGTATCCGGCTTAATTCAAGACCAATTTCCCATTGGGGTTTGGTCCAAATCAGTTTAGGATAAGGCATAATTCCCGGAAAAGGTTTCTGAGAAACTTTGCGACAATGAGGACAACCGCCACAGGCTTTAGAAACCGTTACTTTGGTTCTTGATTGTGATGATAATCTCGGATGAATGCTATAAGTTTGAGCAAAGATTTCTGAGAGGCAATACTTCGGACGTAATGCCTCTTTCATTAACTTCAGATTTTGGTAAGCCCAGTCCAGACCTTTTTTCCGCACGGGTTCTACTTTGCTTTCCCAAGTTTGGCGATCAAGATGACATTGATTCCTAATTCTAATCACGCGAGAGTTTCGATATTTTTCCCAGATTTGTTGAAGTTCGGCTTCGGAGATCAGGGAATTGAATTTAGGAGGCTGTTCTCCATCAATTTCAATTAAACCAGACCGACTCATCAGGGTTAAGGTCCGAATATTCCAAGCGCGGTTTTGTTCGCTATTCATATCAATATCTTTCTCCCGTAGAGTCGGAGGAATATTAATGGGAATCCGATAGCGATCATTTCCTATCGGTTCTTTTTGGCTAAACATACTTTGCCATCGCTCTAAACCTCGCTCGATGGTAATGTAGGATTTCTCATTTAGGGATTGGGCAATTTTAACATCAGGGGTCGTATGTAAAGTCAGGGAAATTGCGGCCTTACCATCTCGTCCCCCTCGCCCAACTTCTTGATAAAAACGGTCGATGGTTTCCGGAATACAAACATGAATAACGGCGCGAACATCGGACTGGTCAACTCCTAAGCCAAAAGCCGAAGTTGCTATCACTAAGTCAACCTGTTGGTTGCGCCACTGTTCAATTAATTCACAGCGCTCTTGAGTGGAGGATTTCCCCGTCATGGTTCGATAGCGCTTAAATCCAGCCTCGGACAATTCTGTGTCCCACCGCTTGACATCCTCTACTTTGGTCGTGTAAATAATTAAAGGCCGAGGCAGGTGGGCAATGGCTTCTATGAGTCGTTGGGTTCGGGTTTCTTCATCCGGACACCAAGCGAACCAATAGGCGGGTTCTGGACGCAATTGCACGGCTGAGATGACTTTAAATTCTCCCGGTTCTCCAAATAAAGTTTCTAGGGTTTCTAAACAAGATTCGGTTAAGGTTGCTGTCAGTAACAAGGTCTGAAACGAAGCAATTCGCAATAAATCTCGCCGCAAACCGGGAATTTCTTGGAAGGCGGGACGAAATTCATCGCCCCACTGCTCTACCATGTGCGCTTCATCAAGAATCAAATACCGCAACCTCCCTAATTGTGCGGCTTTATATAGTGCCGGGGCGAGGGAAGAGATCAGGCTTTCGGGGGAGGTAAAGAGAATGCGTTGACTCCCGTTACAAATGCGATCGCGCATAGCTTTTCGTCTAGTTTTTCCCTCTAACGAATTATCCCCATAATAAGCTGTAGGATGGTCAATCCATTGGCTTAAAGCTCGTTCTTGATCCAGGGCTAATGCGGTGGTGGGAACGACGACAATACTCACCCCGCCAGTTTGAGAAGCCAATAGGGCTGGAAGTTGTGCCACTAAACTTTTCCCGGATCCGGTGGGTAAGTTAACCACTAACGTGGCATTTTTAGGGGCTGTCAATACCGCACGAATCGCCTCTTTCTGTCCAATATTGCGATAATTTGTGCGGCCTAAAAGAGAGAGAAAAGGATCTCCCGGTTGCGGTTCGCAATTGCGCCGCTCTTCTGCTTTAAAACCCGGGGCATCCGGAGGATAGCGACGGCTCAAGTCTAACCATTCCGGTTGCCAAGGATGAGCGCGAATTACATAATTGAGTGAATTTTCTACTAAAATATCAAACCCATGTTTTTGCCAGATTTCTTTGTGGGTGGGCCAAGGAGAGAACCGAGGAACTTTGAGGGTTTGGGGACTACCCCCTTGGAGTTCATCTTCTCGGCGTAAAATATGGCGCACCAAACTGGCAATATCTCCTGCACCTGGTGCGTTTTTCGGATTAGGGGGGTTGAGGGCAGTAATTAAGCGTTGATAAGAGGTTTCGCTCCAGTCTGGGCAGTCTGAGGGGAGGCGATCGCCAGTTTGGATGAGGTTGATGAGTTTTTGGCATGAGTGAGTCATGGTTCATCCTCCTCTTTGAATTCTACACTGGGAGGATAGCCAGCAATAATAAAAAATCCTACAGAATCTAAGCGCATCCGAGGATTGTAAATCCCACTTAAAAGGGCTTGACTCAACGCACTTTCTCTGGCTAGTTCTTGTTCTAAAATTTGGTGGATACCATCCTGAGATTCAGACAGTCGATTCAACCGGAGACGAATTTGGTCAACCCGGTGATCGAGTTTCCGTTGGGCGGTTTCAAAAAAGCGATCGCATAGTGCCATAAATTCTGGTTGTTCGCGCAGGAATGCTTCCGACTGTGTTCGCGCCTGGCGGCAAAAATTGGCCCATTGCGAGGAATCGATGAACTGATCGAGAATGGGTAACTTTTGTTTGCCTAAGTTATAATCACGCGACCCATTGTTCTGGCGCTTGTCATAAGGACGTTGTAAAATCTCTAAAACTTTCGGGTCCTCAACCCCGGACATGGGTTCAAATCTGGCATCCAAAAATACGGTTTCTAACTGAGGAGGAAATAAGGCATCAGCCAATCGCTTTAAGGCTTGAAAATTAGCCCGATTTCCCGGCTGATTTTTTAAAATCATCTGAGCTGCCTCTAAATCCGTTTCGATTTCATAATTAAACCTAAACCCAAACCATTCCATCCCTTCACTTTCATCCCAGGTCAAATCATATCGCCACATTGCAAAGGCTTGACCGCGATCATCCCAGTGAATATAGTCATTAAGAGCATCAATTAATGGTTCCCCAATTCGATACAGGCGAACGTGATGTTTCTGATGCTGATTGGCTAATCGACGGTTATAGGTTCCGGGTTCTTGCAAACAATGCCCAAAACGATCAAGAATATCACGAGTAGAAATTAAGGTATTTCGGGTCGGTTTGTAGGTTCGTAAACCTGATAAATTTTGCCAATTACTTTGCTTAAATTGCAAGGTATCGCGAAGCCAAGATTCGGTGGCTCGCATGAGGTTATGATGTTGAGCATCATACTCATCTAATTGTTGAAAATACTGAGCCGCATTTTCATTGAGGGCATCTATTTCATCTAAAGCATTTTGCTCTTCAACTTTGGTTTTTTCTAATTCAATTTCCTCTTGTATCTGAGGAATTTGTTCAAAAAGGCTGCTGGGTTCTAATTCAAATAAAAGCCTTTCGAGTCGGGGTAATTTTTCATCTACATAGAACTGTAAACTGGCAATAGAAGAATGAAAAATTCCAAATCCTTCTTTCAAGATTTGATACCAAACCTCTTGAAAACTATCTGCTAATTCGGGACCAGTCAAAACCGAAAATTTGATTTCCCGTTGAGAACCAATGCGGTCAATTCGACCAATTCGTTGTTCCAGTTGGTTCGGAGATCCTGGCAGATCGAAATGAATCGCCCAATTGGCCATTTGTAAATTGCGTCCTTCTTCCCCAGAGCGATCGCAGACTAAAATGAGGCATTGAGAATGGTTACAAAATTGCTTAATGTTAGCCTTGCTTTCTTGGGATGATTGTCCAAGGTAGTGAGCGGCGATTGCCTGTTTCCCAAACGCTTCCCTTAAAACCCGCATAATTTGATGGCAAACTTGGGTAAAGCTGGTAAATACCACAATTTTACCCATCGGTAACTTTATCAAGGGACTGGCAATCAACTGCTGCACTCGTTTCGTTCGTTCCCCCGGGCTGCCATAGGGGGGAATTTTTAAGCGCTTTGAGAGTTCTTGAAGCAGAATCATGATTAATAACTGGAGGCGATCGCCCTCTTCCGAAGGCTCTCTCACCAGTTCCAGGAAAGCTTCTAAAATCTCAGTTTCTCCGGCAAAGTGAGGCGTGTGGGTCAACCGATGAAGATCCTCCGCACTAAAATCAGAATTCAGGGTGGGAACCGCAACGCCTGTTAACCGACTTTCAATAACTTGTTGAAAAATCCCTAACCAAGTGCTACTGGCGCGAAACAACAGTAAAAACAGCCGTTGATAGGCCAGTTCCGAAGGAGCAATCATCCGCCATTCATCGAGGAGTTCATGAATTCTCGGCGTTCTCTCATCTAAATCATACTCAGCGCTGAGGATGGGATTACGATCAAAAATCACATCCTCAATTGACTCGCGACGATTGCGAAGCATCCGCCGGTGAAGTCGATAAGTATCGCTGATATGATTGCGAATTAATCCAACGAGGCGATCGCGATTTTCTGGACTATCCATCTCCCCTTGAAGCTTCGCTTCTAACGCCTCGGCTTGGTCAATTAAATATCGATCCTCCGCAAATAACCCTTTGAGTTTTTTCAGGTTGATTTTCAGACTATAGGGTTTAGCTCCTTCCTTAAACGAGAGTAAAATTCGCCCAATTTCTTGACGTTTTTGCACCCGTTCTCGAAATCCTGCTAAATCGTCCAATCGATAAGTCTTAGGGTCGAGCAAGTGCAGCATGGCTAGAAAATCTTGCTCATGATTGAGAACTGGTGTCGCCGATAAGAGCAATAAACGTTTAGCCTGATGAGCCAGTGTTTTGCAGACTTCAAAGCATTGCTTTTGTGTCCTATCGGAGGCGGTTGCGAGGGAGGCGATGTGATGAGCTTCATCTAAGATCAGAAAATCTAAATTCCCGCGAAGATCGATTTGATGCCAGCGATTAACGGCCAAAATTTCGATGCGATCGCCAAAGTCGGATAGGTAAAACTTCTCTTCCAACTCCTGCCGCCACTGTTCCACCAGATGCTCAGGAACCAGTATCATTCCTCTCCCTTGGGGTTCATCCAGGAGATACTGGCGCAGGATTGCACCCGCTTCAATGGTTTTTCCGAGTCCTACTTCGTCCGCTAAGAGGTAGCGCTGAATCGGATCTTCTAGGACTCGCCGGATTACTTCAACTTGATGGGGATAGAGTGCGATGTTAGCCGAAAACAGTCCAGTCATACCGCGACTGACGGCACGCTGCTCGATCAGGGATTGGACGAAGGGGAATCGGCGATCATGAAAGTAGGGGGTGTCATTGCCTTTCATGGCCAAAATATCAATGGGGTCGGCAATGGGACGGTTGCACCGCACATAAATCTCAGATTCAGGAAAACTCTGAGTTTGACCATCGGGTAAATCCACTTGATAAATGGGGCGATTGTCGTCTCGGGCGAAAATTCTCCCCATCCGCCATCGATTTTGGGCTTCTGTCCAGATGTAGCAACGGGTTTGCGGCTCAAGTTTCACCCGATGCAAATCCTTTACGGGCAAGGTTTTGTGAATGCGATTCCCTACCGAGCAGAAATATTCCACCTCCACTTGGGAATCAGACTGGGTAAGAATTTTACCGATTCCCAGATGATTAGTGTGCGATCGCACCAGCACCCCGCACCTTAAATCCCCGGATGCTTTAATATCATTTAATTCCTTGCTCATAAGAAAAGGGTGGGAGCTTGGAAACTCAGTGTCTTTAGACCTGAGAGGAAAAACGACTCAGGGGAATTTATTCCCCGTGTTCTTTTAATTTACCGCATGATGAGGGTCTTCGATCTATTTTTTGACCGTTTCACTACTAATATTACCTGCTGTACTAACGAAATAACTACTTGTCCACTTTTAGGAATAAAGACAAAATGGTAATTAAGCAAGAATTTAACATGATTGTGGGTTTTGTACTCTAGTAGTGGCAACATAATTGCTTCGTATGAAATAGGGCAATGTTAGCTACTGTTGGGCGATGAGTTGTTGGGTTTCGCGCTCCGCTGCACCCAACCTACGGATGGCCTTGTTTTCCCCTAGCTAAAGAAGAAACTGGGGTGCCTTGATGCTCTCGTTTTCCCCCTAAACCCACCCAAAAACCCGGTTTCTGACCTTAAGCGGGAAACCGGGTTTCTGGGCTAATCTCTGCTATTACTTTTCCTGACCCTCCGTCAGACTGCCATAGGATACACTAGAGTAGTATTAGGGGACTTCGCTTAGAGCTTTTCAATCCTTCGCCCAAATAGGTAACACCATGTCCAAGATGGAACTCCACAGCCGTTTAATTCAAACTCGACCCCACAATAGCACTGCTCAAAGTGCTGCTCAAAGTGCTGCTCAAAGACGCATGATGACTGATAGCGCGCTAGGTTTGGTCTGTACTCGTAGTTTTCCGGCCGTGGTGGGAACGGCGGATATGATGCTGAAGTCGGCCGGGGTGACGTTGGTGGGGTATGAAAAAATAGGGAGTGGGTACTGTACGGCGATTGTCCGAGGAAAAACGGCGGATGTCCGGTTAGCGGTGGAGGAAGGGGCGAAAACGGCTGAACAGTTTGGCCAGTTGGTGTCTAAGATGGTTTTACCTCGTCCTTTGCCGAATTTAGAGGTAATTTTCCCCATTGGGACCCATTTAGCCCAAATGCAGCAAGAACAAAGGGGCTATAGTCGTCTGAGTAATCAATCCTTGGGTTTGTTGGAAACGCGAGGGTTTCCGGCACTGGTGGGGGCGGCCGATGCCATGTTAAAGGCGGCGGATGTGCAGTTGGCGGGGTATGAGAAAATTGGGGATGGTCTATGTACGGCAGTGATTCGCGGTTCTGTGGCTAATGTGGCGGTGGCGGTTGAGGCGGGAATGTTTGAGGCGGAACGGATTGGGGAGTTTAGCGCGGTGATGGTGATTCCCCGGCCCCTGGAGGATTTGGAACATACGCTCCCGGTGGCGGAATGTTGGTTGGAGAAGGTGGAACCGTTACCGATTTTGATGCCGAAGCGTCGTCAACGGGAGAAGGAACACCTTTTGGCGTTGCCGGAGTTGGAAAAAACGCCGTTACGCTTACAACAGTCTCAACAGGAGTCTCTGGAGTTGGAAATTCCCCAAGAGGAGACGGTGGAGGAGGAGGTGCAAAGGCAACCATCCCCAAGGGAAAACCCGGATTATTTGGATTGAGGCTGTTTGCGTAGTGTTGCGGGGCAAAGGATTTTCTGAGTTTAAAGATTGGGTGAATAAAGATTGTGGCACAGGTTCAACTGGAGAAGGTTTATAAGCAGTTTCCTTCCGGGAAGGGAGGGGCGAAGTCACCGGAGGGGAAGGATTCCACGGGGGCGGGGGTGAATGTCCTGCGGGGGATTGATTTGAAGGTGCGGGATGGGGAGTTTATGGTGTTGGTGGGGCCGTCGGGCTGTGGTAAGAGTACCCTGTTACGGATTTTAGCGGGTTTGGAGTCTTTGACGGCGGGAACGGTGACGGTGGGCGATCGCATGGTTAACGATTTACCCCCCAAAGACCGCGACATTGCCATGGTTTTCCAGAATTACGCTTTGTATCCCCATCTCTCGGTTTATGACAATATCGCCTTTGGCTTACGACGGATGGGACAGGAGGATGCACCCCTAGGGGAAAGGTTAATTCAGAGGCTGCTAGAAGGCGTGACAAGACCTCTGCCGCGAAAATTTCGTTATTATTCCCCTCGGGAGAAGGAAATCGCTAAACAAGTCCGGAAAGTGGCGCAGTTGTTGCAAATTGAACCCCTACTCGACCGACTGCCGAAACAGTTATCTGGGGGGCAAAAACAACGGGTAGCTTTGGGAAGGGCGATCGCACGCAATCCCCAAGTCTTCCTGATGGATGAACCCCTATCCAACTTAGACGCGAAATTACGGGCCGAAACTCGCGCCCAAATTGTCAAACTGCAACGGCAGTTAGGGATTACCACAATCTACGTCACCCATGATCAAACCGAAGCCATGACCATGGGCGATCGCATTGCCGTGATGAATCAGGGCGAAATCCAACAAATCGCCAAACCCCTCGAACTCTACAACCACCCCGCCAACCGCTTTGTCGCCGAATTCATCGGCTCTCCCCCCATGAACTTCCTCCCCGTAGAAATCGCCGGATTCTCCACCTTAGTTCACCAAGAATTCCGCTACACCCTCCCCGAAGCATGGGAAAATGTCTTAAACCCCTATGATGGACGCTCCCTCTTATTAGGCATTCGTCCAGAACACCTGATGCTGAGTCCTCCCGCCACCAAAAACCTAGAGGTGCAGGTGGATCTCGTGGAAGCCCTCGGCAATGACACCTACATTGCTGCTCACTTAGTCAGTGATCCCAGCATCCCCTTACAAATTCGCCTCTCCTCCGAGGAAACGGTGAAAGTCGGGGAGATTCTCTGGTTTGCCCTCAACCCCGACAAAATTCACTTTTTCGACCCAGCCACAGAGCAAAATATCCGTCGTCCCGGATTAATGTTGCTCAACCTCCCTACCGGAACCGCTTAAACCCGTCTCTGGTAGGATTTTGTCCCTGTCCCGTTAACCAGAAACCATGTTAGCCAGAGTTTGGAGTGCATCCATCGTCGGAATTGATGCGATCAAAGTTGGGGTAGAAATAGACGTATCCGGCGGTCTACCCAAAATGATTTTAGTCGGACTGCCCGACACCGCCGTACAAGAATCCAGAGAACGAGTCAAGGCCGCCTTAAAAAATGCCGGATTTGCCTTTCCCCGTCAGCAAATTCTCATTAACCTCACCCCCGCCGATTTACGCAAAGAAGGCCCCATTTTTGATCTCCCCATGAGTGTGGGCATTCTCGCCGCTTCAGAACAAGTGAACCCCCAACTCTTGGGGGATTTCCTCTTTTTAGGGGAAGTGTCCTTAGATGGGGGATTGCGCCCCGTCAGTGGAGTCTTACCCATTGCCGCCACCGCCAAAAAACTCGGCATTACCGGGTTAGTCGTTCCCTTCGACAATGCCCAAGAAGCCGCCGTTGTCGAGGGTTTAGCCGTCTATGGGTTCAAACATTTAAGCGAAGTGGCGGATTTTCTCGACAATCCCGAAGATTACCCCCCCGTCCAATTTGATAGCCAGAGAGAATTTACTCCCCCAGACTTTCGCCTAGCCGATTTACAGGACGTGAAAGGTCAAAATCATGCCCGTCGCGCCCTGGAAATTGCAGCGGCCGGGGGGCATAACTTAATCTTTGTCGGACCGCCGGGGAGTGGGAAAACCATGTTAGCGCGGCGTTTACCCAGTATTCTCCCCCCTTTGAATTTTGACGAAGCCCTAGAAGTGTCTCAAATTCACTCCGTCGCGGGTTTTTTGCGCGATCGCGGCACCCTAATCAAACAACGCCCCTTTCGCAGTCCCCACCATTCCGCCTCGGGTCCCTCCTTAGTCGGGGGCGGGAGTATTCCTCGACCGGGAGAAATTTCCCTCGCCCATCGGGGGGTGTTATTTTTAGACGAATTAACGGAATTTAAGCGCAATGTTTTAGAATTCCTGCGTCAACCCCTAGAAGATGGCTTTGTCACCATTTCCCGCACCCGCCAATCCGTACTATTCCCCGCCCAATTTACCCTAGTTGCCAGCACTAATCCCTGTCCTTGTGGTTACTATGGCGATCGCATTCAACCCTGTACCTGTTCCCCCCGACAACGGGAACAATACTGGGCCAAACTCTCCGGCCCCCTGATGGATCGCATTGATTTACAAGTCGCCGTCAACCGTTTAAAACCCGAAGAAATGACCCAACAGACCTCCGGCGAAGCCTCCGCCCCCATTCGTCAGCGCGTCCAAAACGCCCGTCAACTCGCCTCAAACCGCTTCCAAGACCGCCCCAAAGTCAAAAGTAACGCCGAGATGACCAGCCGGGATTTACGGCAATTCTGCACCCTTGACCCAGCCGGACAAAACTTGCTTGAAAGTGCCATCCGACGCTTAGGCCTCTCCGCCCGCGCCATGGATCGCATCCTCAAAGTGTCCCGCACCATTGCCGACCTCGCCCAGTCCGAAACCATTCAAGCCCCCCACGTTGCCGAAGCCATTCAGTATAGAACGATTGACCGCATGAGTTAATCTCCCTACCTTTTATCAGAAATGTGAGCAGAATACCCCATCCCTCGGACTGTTCCCCGTTCCCTCAAAGTGATAAGCTTTGCTCATCACCATCAAGTCGGGAAATCGGTTAAAACCAGCGAGTCGCCCCAACTCTCCCTTGAAAACGGAGGGCTTGCGGGCATCCCGTGCTATTTTCGTCAAAGGCGACAACATTCAAGAAAACCAATGGCTACGCAAGAAGAATCAAGCTTAAGGGAGGAATCCTCTAGATCGATTAACCTCCCCACCATGTTTCGGATTGGATTGTTTAACCTTGGATTAGGTCTAATGTCGGTGTTAACCGTAGCCGTCATTAACCGGGTGATGATCAGTGAATTAGCGATTCCGGGGACTATTACGGCCGGAGTGGTAGCCGTGCAGTATTTTATCTCACCGACCCGGGTCTGGTTTGGTCAAATGTCCGACTCTCGCCCCCTCTTTGGCCTCCACCGGACAGGTTATGTTCGCATCGGAACCGTCATTTTCGGCATTGCGATCTTTTTATCCGTCCAAGTTGTCTGGCAATTGGGGGGCATTGTTGCAGAAACGGGAGTCTGGGAATGGAATGGTTTAACCCTATTTTGGACAGGAGTTTTAATCCTAATTTTTCTGCTTTATGGGTTAGCCATTAGTGCCAGTTCAACCCCCTTTACGGCCTTATTAGTCGATATTTCCAGCGAACAAGAGCGATCGCGCATTGTGGCCGTGGTTTGGTCAATGTTAATGGTGGGGATTATTTTAGGGGGCATCACAGGCAAAATTTTCCTAACCCAAGTAGAAGGATTAGAAGGCCGTCCCCTCGATATTTTACCCGGCCCAATTAATAGCTTATTTCTCGTCATTCCCTTAATTGTTGTAGGGTTATCCTGGTTCAGCACCTGGAAAATTGAGCGCAAATATTCCCTCTATGCTCGCCGTTCTTCTGCTTCAGATCGAGAAGATAGTGTCACCCTTTTAAAAGCGTTAAAAGTCTTAACAGTCAGTCGGCAAACAGGAATATTTTTCTCCTTTTTGCTCCTAGTTACTATTAGCTTATTCCTGCAAGAAGCCGTCCTTGAACCCTATGGTGGGGAAATATTCAAGATGTCCATTGGAGATACAACCATGCTCAATTCTTATTGGGGTATTGGGATTTTAGTCGGCTATAGCATCACCGGATTTGCTTTAATTCCCCGCTTCGGCAAAACCCCCGTTACCAAAGTAGGTTGTGGGGTAGTCGCAGGCTGTTTCCTGTTGATTATTCTGGCCGGTTTCACCCAAAATCCCCTGATCTTAAAAGGGGCGATGTTACTCTTTGGCTTGGCGGCCGGGGTGACAACCTTGGGGGCCATTAGTTTAATGTTGGATCTCACCGTCGCCTCCACAGCCGGAACCTTTATCGGCACCTGGGGCCTTTCCCAAGCCCTAGCGCGAGGGATTGCCACTTGGTCCGGGGGGATTATTCTAGATATAGGGAAACAGGTGTTTAGTGAACCGCTCTGGGCCTATGGCAGTGTATTCTTGTTACAAGCGATTGTGATGATTGGGGCAATGTTTCTGCTGGCTCAAGTGGATGTCACCGAGTTTCGGAACAACACCAAAGAAGCGATCGCCACTGTAATGGAAGGAGACTTAGATTAAATCATGAATAGCTTTTGGGAGGAGGTCTTAGTCTTCTGTCAAACCCTGACTAATACCATTGGTCAGCAGTTAATGAAAGATTTTGGACAGATTGAAGCCAGTCGCAAATCAGACGGGTCCCTCGTGACCCAAGCCGACCGTTGGGCCGATCAAGAAATTCAGCAGGCGATCGCCCAACAATTTCCCGATCACGGCATCCTGACCGAAGAAACAGAACACATCCTCCCCCCCCAAGAGTTTTGTTGGGTCGTCGATCCCATCGACGGCACCACCAACTTTACTCGCGGCCTCCCCATTTGGGGAATCTCCCTCGGCCTCCTCTATCGTGGCATCCCCGTCTTTGGTTTTGTCCACTTCCCCCCCATCCAACAAACCTATCACGGCTATTGGTTCGCCGATTCGGGCCTCACGGGTCCCAGTGGAGCTTATCTCAATGGAAAACCCATCCAAACCAGTCCCGACGAACCCAGCTTAAACCATATCTTCAACCTCTGCGCCCGCAGTACCGATGTTTTCCAAAACCCCTTCCCCTGCAAAGTGCGCATGATTGGAGTCTCCAGTTACAGCAGCGCCCTAGTCGCCTGTGGAGCCAGTCTAGGGGGAGTTGAAGCCACCCCGAAAATTTGGGATATAGCCGCCGTTTGGGTCATTGTCCAAGGCGCTGGGGGGGCATTTATCCCCCTAGAACCCCAGCCCGTCTTTCCCCTGCAAGTGGGAGAAGACTACGGAAAACGCTCCTTTCCCAGTTTAGTGGTCAGCCGTCAAGCCTTAGTAGAGCAGTTTTTACCCCTTGTTCAGTTCATCGGCGATCGCGTCTTTTAACTCCCCCTCTCCCCTGCTCCCCTGCTCCCCTGCTCCCTATTGCCTCGCCAGACCTTCTCAACAAGCCCTATGATAGAATAGAACACCGGAGAGCATCCAGTGTACCCGCCACTCCGAGGAAACCAGGTCTTTTTGATCATGACTAAATTTGTATTTGTAACCGGTGGTGTTGTATCCAGTATTGGGAAAGGCATCGTGGCCGCCAGCTTAGGACGACTCCTCAAATCTCGCGATTATTCCGTCTCCATCCTCAAACTCGATCCCTACATCAACGTCGATCCTGGCACCATGAGTCCTTTCCAACATGGGGAAGTCTTCGTCACCGAAGACGGAGCAGAAACCGACCTCGATTTAGGACATTATGAGCGCTTCACAGATACCTCAATGTCCCGTCTCAACAGCGTCACCCAAGGCAGCATTTACCAAGCCGTGATCAACAAAGAACGGCGCGGCGACTATCACGGCGGCACCGTGCAAGTCATTCCCCACATCACCAACGAAATTAAAGAACGGATTCACCGCGTCGCTAAAAACACCCATCCCGATGTGGTAATTAGCGAAATTGGCGGCACCGTCGGGGATATTGAATCCCAACCCTTCCTAGAAGCCATTCGCCAGTTTCGGAAAGATGTCGGCCGTCATAACGTGATTTATATGCACGTCACCCTCATCCCTTGGATTTCCGCCGCCGGAGAACTGAAAACCAAACCCACCCAACATTCCGTTAAAGAACTCCGTTCCATCGGCATTCAACCCGACATTCTCATTTGTCGCTGTGAACATCCCCTCGAACAAGGCATCAAAGAAAAACTCTCAGAATTTTGTGATGTTCCCGTGGAAAACGTCATCACCTCCCCCGATGCTAGCAGTATCTACGAAGTCCCCCTGATTCTGGAACAAGAACGCCTCGCCATACAAGTTATTGACCTCCTCAAACTTGAAGCCCGCACTCCCGACCTCCAACAGTGGCAAACCCTTGTAGAACGCATGAAAGCCCCCACCCGTCACCTAGAAATTGCCCTAGTGGGGAAATACGTTAAACTCAGCGATGCCTACCTCTCCGTCGTCGAAGCCCTGCGTCACGCAGCCATTGCCTTTGGCAGTGATGTTAATATTCGCTGGGTCAGCGCCGAAGACATCGAAGCTAACGGTGCGGAATCCTACCTCAAAAACGTGAGCGGCGTAGTCGTCCCCGGTGGCTTTGGCATTCGTGGCGTAGATGGCAAAGTCAACGCCATTCAATACGCCCGAGAACATCAACTCCCCTTCTTGGGTCTGTGTTTAGGAATGCAGTGTAGTATCATCGACTGGGCGCGCAACGTCGCCGCCCTCGAAAAGGCCAACAGCGCCGAATTTGACCCCGAAACCGCCTATCCTGTGATTAACCTCCTCCCCGAACAACAAGATGTAGTAGACCGGGGCGGAACCATGCGCTTAGGTCTTTATCCCTGTCGCCTCACCCCCGACACCCGCGCCGCCTCCCTCTATGCCAAAGAAGTGGTTTATGAACGTCACCGCCACCGCTATGAATTTAATAACACCTATCGCAATCTATTCCTCGAAAGTGGTTATGTGATTAGTGGCTCTTCTCCCGATGGTCGTTTAGTCGAGATGATTGAGTATTCCCCCCACCCTTTCTTTATCGCTACCCAATTCCACCCAGAATTTAGTTCCCGCCCCAGTCGCCCCCATCCCCTCTTTCAGGGCTTTGTACAGGCCGCCCTTACCCATGATGACCCCAATGCTTTAGCCCATCTCTCGGGTGAATCTGCCCCTGTCTCGACCAATTCTCCTGAAAAGCTCACGGCCGAGGTGTCCTAAGTGAAGGCAGAACCCTTAAAACCTTGGCATGAACGGATTGGGTTTCAACGGGATTGGATTTGGCGGGGTTGGCAAGTGCGTTATAGTTTTAGGCGATCGCACTCTCTCCCCCCAACCTCCCCAGAAACCCCTCTCCTACTCATTCACGGCTTTGGAGCAGCCCTAGAACACTGGCGGCACAATATCCCCATCCTCTCCCAAAAGCGCACCGTTTACGCCCTCGACCTACTCGGTTTTGGAGCCTCTCGCAAAGCCGCCCCCAACTACACAGTTGAACTGTGGGTAGAACAAATCTATGAGTTTTGGCAAACCTTTATTGGCGCACCCATCGTATTAGTGGGCAACTCTTTAGGTTCCTTAGTTTGCCTAGTGGCAGCCGCCCACCATCCAGAAATGGTCAAGGGTGTTGTGCTTTTAAATATCCCTGATGTGTCCGTCCGTCAGGAAATGTTACCCCCTTTTGTGCGTCCTGTTGTCAATCGCCTTGAGGGGTTATTTGGTTCTCCCCCCCTTTTAGTCCCTGTCTTTCAACTCCTACGTCGTCGCTTCACCATTCGCCGCTGGGCCAGTTTAGCCTATCCTCACCCAGAAGCCATCACCGATGAATTAGTAGAAATTTTAGCCGCCCCCGCCTACGATCAAGGAGCGGCTGCTACCTTTTGCGCCCTGTTTCAGTCCATCCGTCAACCCGAATTTTCCCCCCGTCTGCTCGAATTATTTCCCCAGATATCCCGGCCCATTTTACTCATTTGGGGAAGGCAAGATTGCATGGTTCCCTTTACCCTCTCTCAGCGCTTTCTCGGGAAAAATCCCCATCTAACCTTTGTCCCTTTGGAAAAGGTGGGACATTGCCCCCATGATGAAGTTCCCGCCCAATTTCATCAGGTGTTATTGCCTTGGTTAGAGAAGTTCGCGTAACCTAGGGTTTGAGGTTTTCCCGCGCCATGTTTTGATAAACTGTTCTAAAATCCTCATCAGGGTCAACTGCCTAGAGTGCTTATAGAAAAAACCACCCAAACCCGCCATTCTATCATTTATTCTGAAAGGGGTTTTCCCTCAGACTATGGCACTTGATAGTAAACTAGGGCTGACCTATAACAATAACTATCCAAACTACCCTAACATTCCTGGAACTGTGGCAAGTAACTCACCCTTTCATAACCCCGGACTCTCTCTTCCTCAAAGCACTGACTATGGTACTCCTGCCCAAGAAACTATGACATTTGACAAAATTGTACCCAGCAACGCCGCCCAGATTAAGGTGATTGGTGTGGGTGGTGGCGGTTGTAATGCGGTGAATCGCATGATTGCCAGTGGTATTACTGGGGTGGAATTCTGGGCCATTAACACCGACTCCCAAGCCCTAGAATTAACGGCCGCGCCCCATCGTTTACAAATTGGTCAAAAATTGACCAGAGGATTGGGTGCCGGGGGAAATCCGGCCATTGGTCAAAAAGCGGCAGAAGAATCCCGGGATGAAATTGCCAACGCTTTAGAAGGCACGGATTTAGTCTTTATTACCTCGGGTATGGGCGGCGGTACGGGAACCGGTGCGTCGGCAATTGTCGCAGAAGTGGCCAAGGAAATTGGCTGCTTGACGGTGGGGATTGTCACTCGTCCTTTTACCTTTGAAGGCCATCGCCGCACGACCCAAGCCAATGAAGGCATTGCCGCCCTACAAGGTCGGGTGGATACGTTGATTGTGATTCCCAACAACAAGTTACTGTCGGTGATTTCCCCGGAAACTCCGGTACAACAAGCCTTTATGGTGGCGGATGATATCCTGCGCCAAGGGGTTCAAGGGATTTCCGATATTATTATCATCCCCGGTTTAGTCAATGTGGACTTTGCGGACGTGCGCGCTGTGATGGCTGATGCGGGGTCGGCTTTGATGGGCATTGGTACTGGTTCCGGGAAGTCTCGGGCTAGAGAGGCGGCCAGTATGGCTATTTCTTCGCCTTTGTTGGAGTCTTCCATTGAAGGGGCGAAAGGGGTGGTCTTTAATATTACAGGCGGCTCTGATTTGACCCTCCATGAGGTGAATACGGCGGCGGAGACGATTTATGAGGTGGTAGACCCTAACGCCAATATTATTTTTGGTGCGGTGATTGATGACCAAAGTCAGGGGGAATTGACCATTACGGTGATTGCGACGGGTTTTTCTGGGGAAGCACCCGCGAAAAGTACCACTAGCAGTCGGACGGTGCCGAGCGCCCCAAAGCCTAATCGGGCGGTGAATCAACCTACGACTCCCCCCAAACCTGCTGCTAATCCTACACCTTCTCAGGATGTCAGTTCTCCCCTCAAGGGGACGGGATTAGATATTCCCGAGTTCTTACAACGCCGTCGTTTCCCCCGACGTTGAGGATTAGGGGAGCATGACGAAGAAAGCACTAACCATTGCAGGTTCGGATAGTGGCGGTGGTGCGGGGATTCAAGCGGATCTACGCACCTTCTCGTTCCACTGTGTTCACGGGATGAGTGCGGTCACTTGTGTGACGGCTCAAAATACTCAAGGGGTGAGTCGGGTGGATGCTTTATCGCCCGAGGCGGTTACGGCTCAGGTGCGGGCTGTGGTGACGGATATTGGGGTGGATGGGACTAAAACGGGGATGTTGCTCAACGAGGGCATTATTGAGGCGGTGGCTGAGGTGGTGCAGGAGTTGGGGATCTATCCTTTGGTGGTGGATCCGGTGATGGTGTCTCGCACGGGGGCCCAGTTGATTGATGATCGGGCGATCGCAACCTTGACCTCTTGTTTGTTACCCCAAGCCACTATCCTGACTCCGAACCGTTATGAAGCCCAAATTTTAAGCGGTTTGGAGTTGAATAATTTGGCCGATATGAAGCAAGCCGCCCAGAAAATTCATCAATTGGGGTCTAAGGCCGTTTTGGTCAAAGGAGGAGGCATGACGGGCGCGTTAAAGGGTGTTGATGTGTGGTTTGATGGGGATACCCTCACGGTGTTTAAAACCGAAACGGTGGCAACTCCCCACACCCATGGCACTGGTTGCACGTTGTCGGCCGCGATCGCCGCTCAATTAGCCCTCGGCGCTTCCCCCTCCGATGCCGTGGAACAAGGGAAAAACTATGTCACCCAAGCCTTACACTATGCCATTCCCCTCGGTCAAGGAACAGGACCCGTGGGGCATTTTTTCCCCCTCTTACCTGACCTTGCCCCCTAATCGTTGAGTCGTTTATCTTGACTTTTGCTCACTTTTGTGGTTAACCGATAATGTTTAAACCCCGTCCTTCCCAACCTAATCCCCAAAACGGTTCTTTCACTCCAGAGGCTAATCATTACCGTCCATCGGTACCGATTAGCATTTATCGGGAATTGGCCAGTGAGTTACAAGCGGCTCAAACTCAGTTAGCCACCCTGAAAAGCGAAAATCAGCAGTTATTAACACAAAATCAGCTACTGCGTCGGGAAGTGGAAAAGGTGCTGGAAGGGATGAAAAACCTAGAAAAGTGGACTACCACCCAAGATGCTTATGGGCGACCGATTACGGCGCAAAATTCGGGGTCTGAGGCTGTTGCAGAAGCAAGGCGGGATCATGCTACCGGAGGGGGCGGCTTTCCCCTGTATGACCCGGATAATCCTGATGATTTGATTATGGAAATTGCCGAAGAACCGGATTTAAGACCTCAATCCTCTGAGAAATCAATGGATGTGAGTATCTGGTTAGTTTGTATTGTGATTGCTCTGACTGTATTAACGGCTTTTGGGATTGGTTTCCTTTATGTGCGGAGCAATAACAATAATAATTAGGGCTTACTGAATAACTTGGGGAGCGGGGGAGCAGGGGAGCGGGGGAGCAGGGGAGCAGGGGAGCAGGGGAGCGGGGGAGCAGGGGAGCGGGGGAGCAGGGGAGCAGGGGAGCAGGGGAGCAGGGGAGAAATTCCCTATCACCTATTCCCTATTCCCTTGTTGAGTCTAGCGTTGGGCTTTTTCAGCAGACCCTAATTAATTCCCACATCTTACGGATTACTGTTCACTGTAACAACCTTCGCCAAGTTTCCTCCCCCACAATGCCATCAACAGGCAAATTGAACCGCCGTTGCGCGGCCCGCACAGCTTCTAGGGTTTGATTGCCAAAAATCCCATCAACGGCACCATTGAACAGCCCTAAACTCCTCAGTTGCAGTTGTAACTGTCGCACCGTTTCCCCTCGACTGCCGAAACGGACAACGGGGGGCAAGGTGGGAGAGGGGGAAAAGGTCTGAGGGAAAATGGTCTGGGGGAAAGTTTGCTGGGGAAAAGTTTGCTGGGGAAGAGTGGGACGAGCCGGGGGAAATGCCGTTAAGGGGTTATTGGGGGCGCTAGGGACTACATTAGAGGCTTCTGGAGGGGGAAAGAGACGCACCCAACTTTCCTCGCCCATAATGCCATTAACGGGCAGATTCCTAGCCCGTTGGAAGAGGGAGACGGCAATCACGGTTTGTTCATCGTAGATCCCGGTTACGTCGCCACTGTAATACCCTAAGAGTCTCAGGGCGGCTTGCAGTTCCCGCACGGTTTCCCCTTGGCTTCCCATACGGAGAAGGGGGCGTATGGGTACAGATTGGGCAAGGCTGGGAAGGCTGCCTAGGGGACTGAGTAGGATTAAGCTCATGAGTAGGAGCGATCGCCTAATTGAGATCACCATTCCACAACCTCTCGTCATTCGTTGAAAATTCAATACTTATTGATTAATTTAACTGCTCAAAGTGGCCCCAGACCTCTAAGATGAATCAATTGGGCGGAATAATCGTGGTGACAACGCGCTGCTGGCGATCGCTATTAATTACCACATTCTGCTCATTAAGTTTCCCCAAAGCACTAGATCCGGTCAAATGTAAGGGAGGATCAGACTCCTGCTTATAAGTAACATTCCCCTGTCCCTGCACCTCCTGCGTCACCACATCCCAACGCACCCGATCGGCAAAGAGATCAGATTTTTGTTTCTCACTTCTCGCTCTCACCCCCCCTTCCAAACGAGAATAATTTTCCTCTAAATTGACAAAACCTTGATTTGCCGTCACTGTCACCTGTTCAGCATGGTGAATTAAACGCAAAGGTTGATCACTCAGCACCGTCCGTAAAATCAAATTCCACACCGCCGAATTACTGGCAATTTGCACCGGAGGATCCACAGAATTTAACTCAATATTCTGCTCCAGTGTCACCAGTTGCTGATTCAGGTCAAATTTACCCCGTTCTGCCACCACCCGATCGGTCACATTTTTCTTGCTCTCGTCGTAACGATCCACCTCTAAAGGAGTCTCGCTAGTGACTAATTGCTTTTCAACGTCCCACTTCACCTTCTCGGTGCGTAATTGAAACGGATTATTCGTTCCCGTAGCAATCACCCCCCCCGTCACCTCAATGCGCTGTTCTCGGGTAAAATACACCCCTTCCTTGCCCGACATCTCCAGTTCAGGATGACTGCCCGTTAACTCCTCCCGAACGAACAAGCGATCCTCTTGAGGAAACCAATCGAGTTCTTTTGCCCGCATAATCAAGCCATTCCGGGGATCTGTCGCTACAATTTTGCCCCGTAAAAAGATTTTTTCCCCATCTTCCTCTAGGCGAATTTCTCCCTGTTCCGCACTCATTTTAATAATAACTTCCCCATCTTGGAAGAAATTCCCGGTAATCTCCTTGAGTTGAGCGTTCTTCTGGTCTTGGGTATAAATCGCCTCTTGAGCGTTAATTTTCCAAATGGCCTCCCCCTCATCGCTCGAATTTTCCAAGGTGACGTTACGCAATATAAGGCGCTCCTCCACCGCAGTCGGGGGTGGGGAGTCCGTGGGGGGGGCGTCGGTTGAGTTTGAGGAAGGTTGACAAGCAGTGAGCAGGAGTAGTCCCCACAATACCGCCTGACGAGTCCACCAAGAAGGATGTCTATTCATCGTTTAAAATGCGAATTCCAGAAAAACCTCGGTAGTTGCTCTCATGTTTTGGGTTTTTTTGAATGTCCTCTTTGATTTGGTCTAAATCAATATAGCGGTCTGCTACATTGATTAGGCTATCACTGGTCATGGAACGCAAGCTCACCACTTCCACCCGCGCTCCCCGATAACTCACGGCATCGACGGCATAGGCTAAATCTCCATCCCCACTGACTAATACCGCCGTATCGTAGGAGTGAACCAGTGCCATCATATCAACGGCAATTTCCACGTCTAAGTTAGCTTTTTTCGAGCCGTCGGGTAATTGTACTAAGTCCTTGGCAATCACGCGGTAGCCATTGCGTCGCATCCAGAGTAAAAAGCCTTGTTGCTTCTCGTTGGTGCGATCTACCCCAGTATAAAAGAATGCCCGTAACAGACGAGATCCGGCGGTTAAACGGTACAGCAGCTTGGTATAGTCGATTTCTAAACCCAGTTGTAGGGCGGCATAGAACAAGTTTGAGCCATCAATAAAGATAGCAACTCGCCCTCGGTTTTCTAAGACCTGTTCGGGTGGGAAAACCGGGTCATCTCCAAAGTTATTTCCTAACATGATTTTTGATTCCTTGTTTTTATTAAAAAGTTTTGAAAATAGGTTAGATTGGTTTTTCTTATCAGGAAAAAGGCGGCAGGCGATCGCACTCCTGCGGTACAAACTGGGTCTATCTTATACCCTACTTTGGTTTGGAAGTCTGCCTATTTTGACGACACTCACTCCCTAGGAAGTTCCAATTTAGCAAAGATAGGCTGGGCTTGACTTAACTTTTGACCTGGTGGCAGATAGCCCCATTGACTATGTTCTGCAAATCTATGTTCTGCAAAGGAATGTTGGGTAAACATTTCTGAATTGTGATCATCGGTGTTTTGGCTCTGGGCATCTAAATCAAGATCAAATCCGAGTTGTTTGTATACCTTGCTACTTAATCCCGGAATAATGGGGGTGAGTAAATAAGCAGAAAGTCTAACTGATTCTAGGACAGCATACAAAACTTGTTCAACTTCGGTCTGTTTTTTTTGTTTGTATAAGCTCCAAGGGGCTTGTTCATCAATGAATTTATTCCCAGCGCGAATGAGAGATAACACCAGTTCACAGACTTGGCTAAACTGTAACGCTTCGTAGGCGACTACAACGCGATCGCCTAAATTGTCCCCCAATTGCTTCAAACTCCAATCCCTAGGCAATTCAGAAGGATCCAGATCAGGCACTTGTCCCTGACAATATTTCTTGACCATCCCCAGCGTCCGATTAAGTAAATTCCCCAAATCATTCGCCAGATCCGCATTCAAGATATTGACAAAGCGAGTTTCATTAAAGTCTCCATCCTGCCCTAATTCGATTTCCTTAAGGAAATAATAACGAACAGCATCTGCACCATAACGGTCTACGAGGTCGATGGGGTCAATGGTATTGCCCAAACTTTTCCCCATTTTTCGCCCATCTTTGGTCAAAAACCCATGACCGAACACCTGTTTAGGGGGAGTCACCCCGGCCGCCATCAACATCGCCGGCCAATAGACCGCATGAAACCGTAAAATATCCTTCCCAATCAGATGTAAATTAATCGGCCACCAATTTTTTAAAGCATTCTCGACTGTTGGTTCATCATCCGGATCAAGGAGGGCTGTCATATAGCCCAGTAAGGCATCAAACCACACATAAATCGTATGTTTGGGGTCAGTTGGAACAGGAAACCCCCAGTCTAAGTTAATCCGAGAAATCGAGAAATCCTGTAAACCCTGTTCTACAAAGCTTAAAACCTCATTCCGACGACTCATCGGCTGAATAAAGTCCGGTTGCTCCTGATAAAGCGTTTCTAACTTTTCCTGATACTTCGAGAGGCGGAAAAAATAATTCTCCTCATCTCGCCATTCGGCCTTTTTGTTGGGGTGAATGGCACAATACCCCCCTTCTAATAACTCTCGTTCTTCCTTAAATTCTTCACAAGAGACACAATACCAGCCCTTTTGCTGGGCTAAATAAATATCCCCATTGTCCCAAACTCGGGTAAAAAATTCCTTAACAATTTTTTCATGTTTGTCGGCTGTTGTCCGACTAAAGCGGTCATGGTGGATATTCAGTTTTTGCCAAAGTTCACTAAAACTATGAACAATGTCATCACAATGTTCTTGAGGAGGAACGCCCTTTTCTTGGGCTGTGCGTTGAATCTTTTGGCCATGCTCATCCGTTCCGGTAATCATCAGAACAGAATGGCCACGCAGACGATAAAAACGAGCCACTGCATCAGCCACCATCGTAGTGTAAGCACTCCCAATATGGGGAACATCATTCACATAATAGAGGGGTGTTGTTAAGGAAAATGGTGGCAGATTTGGATTTTGAGGACTCATTTCTTTGGTGTTACGGTCTAAGATGCGTTAGCTCAGATCAGGTTTAAAGGTCTAATAAGGGTTAAGAAGTTGAGACTTACTCCATTCTAGTATTTTTATGGACAAAATTTGCGATGATTTCGTAAAGTTTAGTGCTAACAATTAAAAATTAATGGGGGAGGCTTCCCCCAAGACGCTGGACTGACAGGAGAGGATTTCCCCTCTCCCTGATTACCATAAGGATGAAAAATCTACGCTTGATAATTGATAATTAATCATGCCTTAAGTCCTCATGACTCGGATGGCTGTCCCCGAGGTGGGTAAGTTGCCGGGGGATAACTGTAAGGTATTGCTTCCCACTTGAGACACGGGGTAGGCGCTAGCGACTTGTAGGAACTCACTCAGGGGACTAATATCACAAGTGCTTTCATCGGCCGCGCTGGTGCGGTAGTGGGTGGGAATAACCAGTTTAGGTTGTAAGGTCTGGATAGCCCGTAATGCTTCTTGAGCATTGTAGGCTTTGGGGCCTCCTCCCACGGGGACGAGGAGCAAATCAGGACGACCCATGAGGATTTGTTGTTCAATCTCAATGGGGGCTGCTGCACCGCCTAAATGGAGGATTCTAATGCCTCCCTGAGTCCAACTCCAAGTGACATTCGTTCCGAAACGTCGGCCGCCTTCTCGGTCATGGGCGATCGCAATTCCTTGAATATTGCGGCCTCGAAACTGAAAAGATCCCGGCTCAAAAAACACTAAAGGGTTATTGGGAACAATTTCCGCCGCCCCCTCATCAAACAATTGGCTACTAATTAATACTAAATCCGCCGGAACTGCCGGGGCAGGATACCCAGCCGTACAGCCAATAGACCGAAAGGGATTCACTAAAATCCGCAGACCTTCCCCCGTAAACAGAAAACAGGTGTGACCGAACCATCGCACCGTGAGATTATTACTGGTGGGACTATTACTTTGGGCTTCTACGCTATGCCGTGAGGACATTCCAATTATACTAGCCCCAGTGAGAACACTGGCCCCAGCATAACGGATCAACTGTCGCCGTTTCATCATTATTTCCCTTGTCTGTTCTGCTAAGTTTGTATGCGCCAATGGAAAAAGAGAGGCAAAGAAAAATATGGGCTATACTGTCGTACTCCATTGAGCAATTGTTCCACAAGAACCGGATTTCCTGTTCTTAACCCAAGGCTTTTAAAAAATTACGGAGCAGTTGTTTTCCCTCGGTGGTTAGAATACTTTCAGGATGGAATTGCACCCCCTGAATATGGGGATAATCACGGTGCCGGAGTCCCATAATTGTCCCATCTTCCACCCATGCCGTTACCTCCAAGACATCGGGAAGGCTGGCTTTCTCGACCACTAAACTATGGTAGCGAGTGGCTTTAAAGGGACTAGGTAGCCCTTGGAACACCCCTAGATTATCATGTTGAATTGCCGAAGTTTTACCGTGCATTAAGATCGGGGCTAAAACCACTTTCCCCCCAAAGACTTGACCAATACTTTGATGACCCAGGCAAACCCCAAGGATAGGGGTATTGACCCCCAATTCGGCAATAATAGCCTGAGAAATCCCTGCATCTTCGGGACGACCCGGACCGGGAGAAATAACAATGCCATCGGGTCTGAGTTGCCGAATCTGGTCTAAATCAATTTGGTCGTTGCGGTAGACTTGAATCTCTTGGGCAACAGGAAATTCTGAGGCTAATTCCCCGAGGTACTGCACCAAATTATAGGTAAAACTATCGTAATTATCAATAACAAGCAGCAATGAAAGGACTCCTTAGAGCGAACGAATCAGGGTCAGTAAGGGGGGTAATAGAATCCAACTGGCCACAAAAACCGCCGTTAAAGCAGAAATTAAGACTGCACCGGCTGCGCAGTCTTTGGCAATTTTCGCCAGTTCATGGTACGACTTCTGCACCGTTAGGTCAACTACAGATTCTAACGCGGTGTTGAGGAGTTCTAAGACTAAGACTAAGGCACAAGTTAAGCCCACCACAGCCATTTCTACGTTGGTCACATGGAGTCCGATGCCTAAACTCACAGCGAATGCACCAATCACGGTATGAATCCGAAAATTGCGCTGAGTGGTGTAGGCGTAACGCACCCCAGCCCAAGCGTAGCGGAAACTCAGCCAGAGGTTGGGTGCAACTTGCCAAGCCAGTCCACGATTGGGTTTTGAGGAGTCTTCCACAAGCAAGGGAGAGTTTGAACCAAAGAGGGAGGGCAGAGAGGGGGAAACGTTACTCGGGGCCGTTAGATGTTGGTCAATTTTCATGGTCACTAAGTCCAGTAGAAAGTCAGGGAAGAAGCTGAAGCAGGATACAAGCGAGAATGGTAACTTGATCGAGGAGTGGGTTGGAGTGGAGAAAGCCAGTTTTCTAGGGTTGAGTTACCATAGTTCTAACACTGCTTTGCTTACTTTATAGATCAGTGATTACAAAACCGACCTTTTCTAAGCATTTTTTCTGTTGGCATAACATTCTCAGTAGACTCTCGTCATCAGGATGATCCCACCCCAATAAATGCAGAAACCCATGACTGGCTAACCAAGCCAATTCAGTCGTCAGGGGATGGGATTGTTGTTGGGCTTGGCGTTGAGCGGTTTCTACAGAGATGATCAGATCGCCAAGATATAGGGGTTCTGAGTCTAGGGGGGAGGGAGTGGGGAGTTCACTTTCTAGGGCAGCAAAGGCGAGAACGTCGGTGGGCTGGTCTTTTTGGCGATATTGGGCGTTAAAGGTTTGGATGGCGCGATCGCCCGTTAAACGCAAACTTAGCTCATACCCCACCGCCCCCGGCAGTTCACCCCCCAACTCGTTTAACCAAGTCGCAAACCAACTCTGCCACCGTTGGGACTCAATGGGACTCGGATTGGAGTCCCCAAAAAAATGATCTTCGAGGTACAGTGTCACAACAGGCAAAACCTCTGTTTCCGCCATGATTCCCCCCCTACCGTGTCAGATAAGCTAAACCCACTAATAAGGCTAAAAGACCCACA
Organism: Spirulina subsalsa FACHB-351; assembly: GCF_026130165.1. Classification (GTDB taxonomy): domain Bacteria; phylum Cyanobacteriota; class Cyanobacteriia; order Cyanobacteriales; family Spirulinaceae; genus Spirulina_A; species Spirulina_A subsalsa_A. Next base: position 32,754 of record NZ_JAIHOM010000026.1, read on the forward strand.
GTAGAGAGGAAAAAGTGTGTTAAAGACGTGCCGCGCTTCTTAACCATATTGCGCATAGCCAGTTTAACGTAACTCGCTTGAGGTTCAGCATTAGCAGGAGAGGGAGAGGATTCAGTCATTGGTTTGAACTTGTCAAATCTAGAGTTGTTTTAATTAATGTAACAGTTTGTTGCAAAGCTGGAAACCGTACAAAATTGTAAGCTATGGAAGAGAAGGAAAACCGGGTAATCGGAGGGTAAGGTATTGATCATGGTTGGCCAACTAACAACCCACGTCTTGGATATTGCTCATGGTTTGCCAGCGGAGGGCATGAAGATTGAATTATGGCGATTGGAAGAGGGAGGCGAAAAAAAACACCTGAAAACCGTCCTCACCAACACCGATGGACGGACAAATGCTCCCTTGTTACAGGATGAAGAGTTAAAACGCGGGGTGTATGAATTAGTCTTTTTTGTCGGCGACTATTTTGGTGAGTTTAGCGAAAATTCGCCCGATCCCGTGTTTTTAGATCAGGTTCCCATTCGTTTCGGGGTGTCAGATATTGCCGCCCATTATCATGTTCCCCTGTTAACCGCCCCTTGGTCCTATAGTACCTATCGCGGCAGTTAAGCACTTCTCTAGTGGCAACTTTAGAGTGTTCACGACAGAGTGTTCACGATCATTAGATAACCATCAAAGCCATTAACAACTCGGAACCAAAATCTGGGGAAGCGTTATAGTAAAACAAGTCCCACAATTGACCTTACTTTCTACCTTAATCCGACCCCCTTGTAAATCTACCGCTCGTTTCACAATAGAAAGACCTAATCCTGTCCCCTGTATTGTGCCGACATTGGCCGCCCGCACAAAGGGCTGAAAGAGTTTCTCTTGATAGTCTGGAGAGATGCCAATTCCTTGATCTTGAATATTAAACCAGATTTCCTCTCGGTTACAGTCTAGGGTAATCGCAATTCTTCCCCCTTGTGGTGAATATTTTATGGCGTTATATAAAAGGTTCTTGACAATATGATCAAGCAGCTTTTGGTTAATATGAGTCACACAGTTTGAACAGTCAGAATGAAAGCTCAAGGAGTGGTTTTCACTACTCAACTCTCTAAACTCGTCGATAATTTTTTCAAAATAGGGAATTAAGGGGAGAGGGCTGGACTCAAAAAACAAATTGCCCGCTTCTACTTTTTGCAAAATCAATAAATCTTCTAATAATTGATTCATTTGATCTACAGAATTCTGGATGCGTTTAAAGTGCTGGGTTATTTTTTCTGGAGTAAGTTTATCAGTTCGTTTTTCCAGTAAAAAAGCTGACATTTGAATCGTAGTTAAGGGGTTGCGTAAATCATGATAAGTGGTGGACAAATATTGTTCCTTTTCTTGCTGATTTGCCTTAATTTGTATCAAGCTGTTTTGCAGAGCAAGAGCTTTTTGATGATTTTTTAGAGCAAGTTTAATGGTAGCGTGAATTTCGCGCTCCTTGAAAGGTTTTAGTAAATAGCCATAAGATCCCGTTTCCTCTGCCCGAGCTAAGGTGTCTTCATCAGTGTAAGCGGTGAGATAAATAATGGGAATATCAAATTTTTCTCGCAGTAAAAATGCAGTATTAATTCCATCTAAATCCCCTCGAATTACAATATCCATGAGGATAATGTCAAGGTTTGGATAAAGCTCTTCAACGGCGTGGATAGTAGCTTCTCCCGATGAGACAATTCTCGGTACAGAATACCCCAATCTTTCGAGTTTTCGCTTGAGTCCTTTGGCAATTAAAAGCTCATCTTCAACAATTAAAACATGGGTAGTCTTCATGGTTTAACTACAGATAAAAAAGAGTAGTTGTAGGGTGGGAGAAATCCTATACAGAAGACGGTTTAACCTTGTTCAACCCTACTTAATCTTATCATCGACTTTCGAGAGCCGGGAGATTAATGAATGGGCAATTCTCAATCGGTTGAATGAATTCTCAATGGGTCAGGGAGGAGCGTAGGGGCGCAATGCTTGACCCTAGGCAGGTGCTGGGCAAGCAAGGGGCAGCAATTCCCCTCTCGACAGTGATTGTAGATTCTCGACACCCCATTGACCATTAAATTAGAGGACTTTTAGACTCCGTGCCTTGATGAAAAACCCAAATTCCCTGAGAATGGGGGGAGAAAGTGTTAAGTTTTGAGTGAACATTACTCAAAAACCGCATATCCCATAACGGAGAACCACCACACCATGAGCAACAAACCCATTGTTATCGCCCCTTCCATTTTGTCCGCCGATTTTAGCCGTCTTGGAGAAGACATCAAAGCTGTTGACCAAGCCGGAGCAGATTGGATTCATGTTGATGTCATGGATGGTCGCTTCGTCCCCAACATCACTATCGGACCTCTGGTGGTGAAGGCCATTCGTCCTATTACTGAGAAGCCCTTAGACGTACACTTAATGATTGTTGAACCGGAGAAGTACGTTGAAGACTTTGCTAAAGCTGGAGCGGATATTATCTCGGTTCATGCAGAACACAACGCTTCTCCTCACCTCCACCGCACCCTCTGCCAAATTCGTGAACTAGGGAAACAGTCGGGAGTGGTTCTCAATCCTTCTACTCCTTTGGAGTTGATTGAGTATGTTTTAGAGGTGTGTGACCTCATTTTGATTATGAGTGTTAACCCCGGTTTTGGTGGTCAAAGCTTTATCCCCAATGTTGTTCCCAAAATCCAAAAACTGCGTCAAATGTGTGATGAACGGGGTTTAGATCCTTGGATTGAAGTGGATGGGGGTCTAAAACCTAGCAATAGTTGGCAAGTGATTGAAGCGGGAGCTAATGCGATTGTGGCGGGTTCTGCGGTCTTCGGTGCGCCTGACTACGGGGCGGCGATTGAGGGGATTCGCAACAGCAAGCGCCCGGCGAATGCGCCTGAGTTGGTGACGGCGTAGGTTTTCGGGTTGAGATCAAATCAGGTTGGATGGGGTTATCAGAAAAATGGGTCTAAAACCCCGTCCTTCCAATGTGGAGGCTTTGACATTGGTCGGCCTGTGAAGCAGGAAGTTCAATTATCGAGGATTGTCTAGTTTTTCTCCATGAAACCGAGAGCCTTCAAGCCAACATTTAAGGTAATGGTGGGAGTTCAACTCTCTTTGTTGGCTTGAGAAGCCCCCGTTATCCCCGTAGGGTTAGCGGGGGAGAACTTCACGACGGCTTTTCTTGATTCTCAATATCAGTCTTGAACCCGATTTGATCAGGTCGTGAGTGTGTCACTCTTCTGGGGTGGAAGGTTCGGGACTTTCTACCTCGGGGCTGAGGGTTTCCTCTAGGATAGGTTGTTCTGCGGCTTCTAGCTCGTCACTGGGGGCGACTTCTTCGAGGGTTTCCTCTAGGGTAGGTTGTTCTGCGGCTTCTAGCTCGTCACTGGGGGCGACTTCTTCGAGGGTTTCCTCTAGGGTAGGTTGTTCTGTGGCTTCTAGCTCGTCACTGGGGGCGACTTCTTCGCTGAGGGCTTGAACTGGACTCGTAACTTCTGCTGGAGTTGCATTGTCTAGGACTGCGTCAATGCCTAACTCGGATGGGATGGATGTAGGTGCTTGGGGTGCGATCGCCTCTACAGACCCCCCACAAGCCGTTGTTCCCCAGACTAACAACAGGGTGCAAAGAATTGTTAAAAAGGCTTGTATTTTACGCATAGTTGCTAACTCTTAACCTCATTGGTGGCAGCTGGTGTTGTTCTCATTTTAAGGGTGAACTATCCCACCTACAAGGGTGTAGGCATAGCTCCACGAAGTGGCACAGCAAGTTCTAGAGTATTTCTCGGGGAGATCCCCCTAGTGCCAAGTTTTCCCCGATAATTGATCGAGAACACTCTACTGCAACCCCGAATGTTTAATTTTGGCACTCCCCAACCCCCTCCAGAACAACAGGCCTGGCGACAGCAGTTAGACTATTTTGCTGAAACGCACCAACAGGAATTAGCCGCACTCGCTTGGGGACTATGGCAAGAGCATCAAGATCCCGATACCATTTTTGGCATTGACCTGCGCCCTCGCCCTCATTTTGTCTCGTTTACGAAAAGCGCCCTGATCACTCTCAACGAAAAAGTGGGCAATCATTTACAAGAAATTCTGGGCTTAATCGATGGGTATAAACCCGAGGCAGAAGTGCTGATGTTGGGGATTGGTCGAGGGCAAATCAAACTGATTTACTTTGCCCCTAATCCTTCTCCTCCCTTGTGTTTCGAGGAAGTAAACCAAGAGCCAGAGTCTTTGTTAACCTTACTAGAAGAGCGGTTAGCTGAGTTGTTTCCCCTTGAGTGTGATTAACGTCACCGTCTGCCTTGAATCCATCCGCTAGAATCCCCTCTGTCCTTTGTTAATCTAGAAACATCAAGCCCTCCAGAGTCGTAAAGTTGGTTGAGGATGGTTGAACAAAAAGAGCGACGCACTTTACGTCCCCACATAGGAACAGCTAGGGGTTAAGGAGTGGTCGGGTCTAAGGTTCAGGCGAGATGCTTCATGGGTACAACATGAGAGTAGAAGAACGCCATCCTAGTTCTTACCTATTGATTTTGCCTTGGCTGACAATTTTTCCCGATACGCTTTATTCCTGTTGAGTTGCTAGAAAAGAGGGAAATAGAATCAGTGATTGTTTTCGCGATTCTCGCCAGGCGAGACGTTTCGCGATCGCTCAATGCAAGCCAAAAATACCCGCTTGCTTGACCATAAGGGGATCAGTCAGCAACGCCTATCTTGTTTTGTAAACGCCGATGTCTAAACCAAACCAACAGTTCAAGATTACATTTTGGGGTGTGCGAGGAAGCATTCCCTGTCCCGGTGCCGAAACAGTACGCTATGGGGGAAATACCCCCTGTATCGCCATGGAAGTCGGGGATAAAAACCTGATTTTTGATGGGGGAACGGGATTAAGAGTGTTGGGACAGTCCTTGCTGTCTCGAATGCCCATTGAAGCTCATATGTTCTTTACCCATACCCACTGGGATCATATCCAAGGCTTTCCCTTTTTTACCCCCGCCTTTATTCCGGGGAATCAATTCCATATTTATGGCACCGTTGCCCCCAATGGCGCGACGATTAAGCAACGGCATAATGACCAAATGCTGCACCCCAATTTCCCGGTTCCCTTGCAAATTATGCAGGCGAATTTACAGTTTTATGATTTAGAAGTGGGAGAAGTTTTACACCTAGAGGATGTCACCATTGAGAATGCTAAACTGAACCACCCCGGCGAAGCAGTAGGATATCGAGTCAGTTGGCAGGGATTGAGCGCGGCCTATGTGACCGATACGGAACATTTCCCCGATCGTTTAGATGAAAATGTCCTCCACCTTGCCCACAATGCGGATTTATTGATTTACGATGCTACCTATACTGATGAGGAATATCACTCCAAAACGAGCAGTAAGGTAAGTTGGGGTCATTCCACTTGGCAAGAAGCGGTTAAGGTCGCCAAGGCCGCTAATGTTAAGCAATTGGCTATTTTTCATCATGATCCCTTGCATAATGATGAATTTTTGGATCAAGTCCATGAGCAGGTGAGCGCGGCTTATCCGGGGGCATTTGTGGCGAAGGAAAAACAATGTATTGATTTAATGGCTGTCGGTCATCACAAAATTGAACCCCAGAGCGGGTCAAATTGTGTCAAAATGTAAAGCGTGTGGATTACATCATCTCCTACTACTGTTTTAACCCCAACTGCGATCGCGCTCGGCAACTTTGACGGCATTCACCGAGGGCATCAGAAGGTCGTGCGCCCGGTTTTAGATCCGGTTTTGGACTCCGATCGGGTGATTGTTCATTCCCACCCTCCAACCGGACAAGAACGAGGGAGCGTTCATGTCTATCCAACGGTGGTCACATTTAAACCCCACCCCCAAGAATTTTTTAGTGGTCAAAAACGCCAACTCTTAACCCCCTTAGGGGAAAAAGCCCAAATTTTAGAACGGTTAGGCATTGAGCAACTGGTGTTATTGCCCTTTGATCAGGACTTAGCCGCCCTGAGTCCCCAAGACTTTGTAGAGCATTTATTAATTAACCAATTGCAAGCCACCCGGATTGCTGTGGGGGCTGATTTCCGCTTTGGTCATAAGCGGGCCGGTACCGTGGAGGACTTACAGGCGATCGCGCAAAAATTCGGCTGTGAAGTCCTGATCACCCCCCTCCATCGTCTCGAAACCGAACGCATTAGTAGTTCCCAAATTCGTCAAGCCCTGATTAACGGCGACATCCTCCGCGCCAATAACCTCCTTGGACGTTCCTACAGCATCACCGGAACCGTCGTCACCGGACAACAGCTAGGGCGTACTATTGGCTTCCCCACCGCCAACTTAGAAGTCAGTGAAGACAAACTCCTCCCTCGTCACGGAGTGTATAGCGTCCGTGTTTGGTCCAATCCCGAAGCCTCTCCCCCCAGCGCCCCCCAAATCGGCGTGATGAACCTTGGCTGTCGTCCCACTGTGGACAATAGCCACCAGAGAACCCTAGAAATCCATATCCTCGGCTGGTCTGGCGACCTCTACGGTCAAACTCTGACCATTACCCTAGAACAATTTCTGCGACCAGAACAGAAATTCTCCTCCCTCGATGAATTAAAACAACAAATCGCCCAAGATTGTTTAACCACCCGACAACTTTTGCATCCCGAATCCCCCCACGAAGTCTAAAGAAACCGCTAAGATTGGGCTGTAGCTACAGGAAAAACCTAGCATCTACTCCTTGATTTGTATGTCTACCTCCCTTGTGAACCCCCTGTCATTAGACTTTATGAGCGATCGCATCTCCAAACTAACCGAAAACTTAGCGCAGACCATCGTCGGCAAAGACAACGCCATCCGCCTTGTCCTCGTCGCCCTGATTAGCGGTGGACACGCCCTGCTCGAAGATGTCCCCGGAGTCGGAAAAACCCTCCTCGCCAAATCCCTTGCCCGTTCCGTCAACGGCAAATTCCAGCGCATTCAATGCACCCCCGATCTCCTCCCCACCGACATCACCGGAACCAACATCTGGAATCCCAGCAGCCGAGAATTTGAATTTCTCCCCGGCCCCGCCTTTGCCAACGTCCTCCTAGCCGACGAAATCAACCGCGCCACCCCCCGCACCCAGTCCGCTCTCCTCGAAGTCATGGAAGAACACCAAGTCACCGTAGACGGACAAGCACGCAAAGTCCCCCAGCCCTTCTTCGTCATCGCCACCCAGAATCCCATTGAATATCAAGGCACCTTTCCCCTCCCCGAAGCCCAAATGGATCGCTTTACCCTCTCCCTGACGCTCGGCTATCCTTCCGAAAGCGAGGAAATGCTCATGCTCCAACGTCAGCACAATAACATTAGCGTAGACTCCCTCGAACCCTGTATTTCCCTCGAAGAAGTCTTAAACCTGCAAAAACAAGCCCAACAAGTGCGCGTTGCCCCCGAACTTCAACAATATATTCTGAACCTCGTCCGCGCCTCCCGTACTGACGAAGAAATTGTTCTAGGTGTTAGTCCTCGTGGCAGCGTTGCCCTACAAAAAGCGACCCAAGCTTACGCCTTACTCAATCAACGAGATTACGCCATCCCCGACGACGTGAAATTCTTGGCACCTCATGTCCTTGCTCATCGTCTGATTCCCGCAGGTGGCAAACAAGGCCGTACTATCGTAGAACGACTATTGCGCACCATTCCCGTGGAATAACTGAACCTTTACCAGACTCATGAATCAAGTTAAATCGGATCACAAGACCCCCCCCAAAAAACAACGGAAATCCCCTTGGTTCCTATTTCTGTTGGTGATCGGTTGGAGTGTACTGTTAGGAACAGGCATGGCTCAAGCCATGAGTCCTAAAGAATCTCCGGCCTCCTTCTCCAAGTCTGTTGATCCGATTCCTTCTGAACTGCGACTAGCCGCAGAAGTGTATGTAGACAATTGCAGTAGTTGTCATTTAGCCCTTCCCCCGGAAGTTTTTCCTACAGCAACCTGGCGGGATTTATTACAAAACCCTAATCAACATTATGGGGTGCGCTTACCGAATATCTTCCGACCTGAGATTTACTTAATGTGGCAATATCTAAGCGCTTTTTCCCGCCCCCATCAGACTGGGGAAACGATTCCGTTCCGGGTCACGGAGTCCCGCTATTTTGCTGCCCTACACCCGAAAGTAGAGTTTCCTGAGCCTCCTACTTCTCGAACTTGTGTGAGTTGCCATTATCGTGCTAATGAATACAATTTCCGGGCGTTAAATCCTGAATGGGAAAACGCCCCTTAATCCATTGTTGGTCATTGATCATCAATCCTCAATGGGGTGAGGCGGGATCAAGAATCAAACGCTATACTGCTTTTGGGATTAGTAACTCTGACCAAATCGCCCCAAAATTCATGAAAAAAAAATCAATTCATTTTTCCTATTCATTGCAGTCTGGGTTAAATCATTGTTGGTGGCAAAGTTCCAGTTTATTTGCTTTGGCGGGTTTAGGAACTTTGATCACTTGGGTTATGGTAAGTGGGGGAGGGAAAAGTCAGTCTCTTCCGGTTCAGTCTCCCCAGTCTGGGCAATGGCAATTCACTGAACCGATTCCTCAAGGGGTGCCAGAGGCTCATGGTAGCATTATCCCTGATTTACCAGAGGTCGAAAAGGCTATACAAGAGGCTGAAGCTCAAAAAGCTTTGTTAAGTCAAACTCTCCCTCTGCCTGCCCCCATCCCCGACGGGCGTAGTTTGTTAAGAGAACGTTTACAATCTCTTCCGCCTCCAGTTTCTCCCATCCGTTTTGCTCGTCCTGAACCTGTGCCGTTGCGTCCTGGGGTGACAGGAGTTAAACCCGCAAGGCTAGCTATGTCAGAAGACCAGCCAATGCCTATTCAGAGGGAAACCCCTTCTGCTTTAGTGATTCAGCGCAGTATACCCTCTGGGGTGGTGGAAAACCGGGTTCGTTTAACGAATTTGGCCTTACAACAGGGAACCGGGCAGAGTATTTGTCAGGGGGAGCATTGTGCGATCGCAGGATCTCCCCCGGATCACCGCCCTAATACTCCTGCTTTTGTTGTAACCGGACAACCGATCAAGCTTTCTCCCCACCAACCACAAAGAGTTACAGTCCTTCCTCACAATACTCCTCTCCACTCTTTAGAGGGTCAGATTACTGTTCAAGATGCTCCTGAATTAGAGGCGAGGGTTGTGGTGAAGAATTCAGGGCAAGATTCACCCTATTTTGTGGTAACAGAGTCCCTAAAAATGGCTCATCGACTGCATCAAAAAGTAGATCGACAAAATTTGCCATTCACTCCTAAAAATACGGCACATTTTGACGATTTTGGGGATAATCCATTGGTTCTAGTCCAACAGTTTGGGCTGAATTTAGAACAAATAAAGGAAGCTATTGATCAGTACCAAGCTCAACGCCAGTGGTTGTTCTATCTTAGGGAGGATGGCATGGAGGATGATCCTGTGATCTAGAAAATAGAGAGGGCGCGAGCTAGAAATGTTGAGAAACTTCGTTGAGAAACTTCACAATTGAGGGGCATTAATTGGCAATTGTGTAAAGTAAGATTAAACGAAGGGCTTAATTTTCTCATTTTTCTAGTATTTTTATGAAACTTTATTTAGCGGCGGCGGAAACAGTTGCTATTGCCGTCGAAGCGGAAACGATTCCGATTAACCACTATTTGCGCCAACCCCAACGTTTGGTTCATGCGATCGCCGATTCTTCCCTGATGGAGTGTTTAGGAGGCGATCGCTATCGTTTAAAAATGCACCCCCTCAACCTACTGGATATCTACCATTTTCAGCCTACGGTTGTCCTCCGCGTTTGGGCTGATGGCAAGGGAAATGTCTATCTCAACTCCGAATCCTGCGAAATTCGAGGGATTGATTATATTAATGACCGTTTTAGTCTGAGAGTCCGTGGTATCCTCTCCCCAATCATTCGGGATGGGATGACCTATCTAGAAGGTCAGGCCAATGTAGAGGTGAGTGTAGAACTCCCGCCGTTATTGTTATTCACGCCTTTATCTCTGTTAGAAACCACAGGGAAAGGGTTAATGCGCGGGGTTCTCTCCCGCATTAAACAGCGTCTACTCTCCCATCTCATCGCCGATTATCACCACTGGGCTAGAGGGGAAGAAATCCCCTCAGATGCCGCTTTAGGCGTGAATTATGGGCTACTGATTGATCCCTAGACTTCAGTGTCAGGGAACAGAGAGAGGGGGAGAGGTAATAGGTAATAATTCTTAATTCCTCGTCTCCCGACTCCCAACTCCCGACTCCCAACTCCTACCCCCCAATTCCCTTATGTCCCAGCGTCCCATTTATATGGATGGTCATGCCACCACTCCGGTAGATCCCCGAGTGGTAGAGGCCATGTTACCCTTTTTTACCGAGCATTTTGGCAACCCTTCCAGCATTACCCATGCCTATGGTTGGGAAGCGGAAGCGGCGGTCAAAAAAAGCCGCCAAATGATCGCCGAAGCCCTCAACTGTAGCCCCGATGAAGTGATTTTTACCAGTGGGGCAACCGAGGCCAATAATTTAGCCATTAAAGGGGTGGCTGAGTCCTATTTTCAACAGGGCCGACATATTATTACCCTCGCCACCGAACACCGGGCAGTTTTAGATCCCTATGATTATTTGGCTTCCTTGGGGTTTGAAGTCACCAAACTCCCGGTTCAACCCGATGGACTTGTGGATTTAGAAGTGTTAAGCCAAGCTATCCGCCCCGATACCATTTTAGTTTCTGTGATGGCTGCCAACAATGAAATTGGGGTGTTACAACCCTTAGCAGAAATTGGCGCAATGTGCCATGAAAAGGGGGTTTTGTTTCATACCGATGCGGCTCAGGCGATCGCCAAAATTCCCCTTGATGTGGAAGCCATGCAAATTGATCTCATGTCCATTACCGCCCATAAAGTGTATGGTCCCAAGGGGATTGGCGCGTTATATGTTCGACGACGCAACCCCAGAGTCAAACTAGCCGCCCAAATTCACGGCGGCGGACAAGAACGAGACTTGCGTTCAGGAACCCTTTATACCCCCCAAATCGTGGGACTGGGGAAAGCCATTGAATTAGGGCTAAGTGAGGCGGGCGAAGGGGAGAGATTGCGGGAAATGCGCGATCGCCTTTGGAGCAAACTCCAAACCCTCGACGGCGTGATCCTTAACGGACACCCCACCCAACGTCTCCCCGGCAACCTCAATATCAGTATCGAAGGCGTTGATGGAAACGCCCTCCTCCTAGGACTCCAATCCATCGTCGCCCTCTCCTCCGGTTCCGCCTGTTCCTCCACCCACATCGCCCCCTCCCACGTCCTTACCGCTCTCGGTCGCCCCGAACCCCTCGCCTACGCCTCCCTACGCTTTGGCTTAGGGCGTTTCAACACCCCAGAAGAAATCGATCAAGTCGCCCCCGCCATCATTTCCACCGTTCAAGCCCTACGCAAAGCCAATCCAAAAACAAAGAAACCTCCCCACTAGCTCTTTGTGCTAAAATGGGAAGGTCGCTATCTTAAGAAACCCCGTAGTAGGAACGACTGGTTTATTATGAAACTAGTGTTCTCTAAATCTTGGGCTAGTGTGGTTCACAAAACCAACCCTTAATTGTGGTGTCCTGTACACCCTAAACGCAGCCTGTGCCAAAGGTTAGACCTTTGTCGTCCCGACGGAATCTAAATCCCGCGTTAGCAGGTTAAAGATCAGGCAAAAGTTTGCTGGTTCTTAGGGCTATCTCCCAGAAAAATCAGCACCCCAAAAATTAGCATCAATTACGATGTAGTTCAGGCGTTTCCTCCTCATCCTAAACTAGGTGAGAGTCCACGCCGATTATTCGTGAAAATGAGCGGAAAGTAGCGGTTGTGGCTTGGGCGCTCTACTGCTTGGCAGCTGCTTCAAAATTCTTGAAAAGTGGGTTTTATATCTGACGGCGTTTTAATCTGGCTCATGAGATCAATGAAGCGCGAGTATATTGTATAACTATTGACGACTGTTGATTCATAGTCATAGAAAGCAGGTTAGAGAACTCCAACCCCTTCAAGACAAGTAGCAGAAGAAACAAAAAGAAGATGAGGGCAATCTTTTAAGCTGATTCCTTGATCTTTCCTGAAATCTTAGGCCTAATCTCCCGGTTGAATCTTCCGGTTGAATCTTCCGGTTGAATCTTTCTCCTTCATCCCATTGATGAATCAGAGTAAGGTTTCCTGTTAATGAGGTTTTCTCTCAGCAAGGTTTTCGCCCGGAGAGATGGGGTTAGAGAGGCTAGGCAAGATGAACAGAACAGAAAACACCGAATCCTAAAAACTCTGAAATCAAAATTTCCCCTTGAGAATTCCCCTTTTCTTCCCTAAGTGGGTCTAGAGCCGTGAATACTGTAGAGTGGGCTTCATGGCGTAATCCCTGAATACAGTTCGTAAGCTAGACCCTAACACTTAGGACAGCAAAGATTAGGAGAACATTAACCTAGGATTGTTGGACAGCCACCCGTCCCCCTAACTGAAACAGATTATGGGGCAGTATTGATTAGATAGTATGGATTTAGATTGTGTTAATCAGATCATGCTCATCCGATGGTGTTACCCATCCCCTCAATTCATCGTGGTTGTCTTGTTCAACTTATCCCCTGTTCTGTAACCAGAGCGGAGTTTAGGGGGGTGAGTCGTCTGGCTTGAATTGTACAGTTGTGTTTCTGTGACGCGATCAAAGTTAAATTCAATTGATTACAGGGAAAACCCCCAGCTAAAAACTCACGCTTGAACATCACATCACCCCCAGTGCAGCCCAATATTAAGAGATGCTGCCTCAGTATTATCCTACTGGCTTGATTATCCAAGGGGTGAAGCAATCAAAACCGAAACCCGATGGGATAGCTTACGTCCTCCTCCACTTTCCGGCAATCTAGTTTGACTCCGTTTGATTCTCGTTCAAGGTACTGGCTGAAAAACCTTTGATCACGCACAGATGCTTAACCTAATTATTTTTTGAGGAAATTGGATGCCAAAGCAAATCATTATTGCTGAACAGCATAAAATCGCAGCCGTTTTTGCAGAAGATCAGATTCAAGAACTTGTTGTCTCTACTGGTAATCAACAAGTTAGCGATATTTACCTCGGCACCGTAGAAAATGTGATTCAAGGCATTGATGCTGCTTTTGTCAACATTGGCGATGCCGAACGCAATGGCTTTATGCACGTTACCGATTTAGGGCCTTTACGCTTGCGCAAAAGTGCCGGAGCGATTACGGAACTTTTAACCCCTCAACAGACGGTTCTGGTTCAAGTCATGAAAGAACCTACGGGGAACAAAGGCCCTCGTTTAACGGGAAATATTACCCTCCCCGGACGTTATTTAGTCTTAATGCCCTATGGACGCGGGGTAAACCTGTCCCGTCGCATCAAAAATGAAGCCGAACGCAGCCGTTTACGGGCCCTCGCCATTCTGATTAAACCAGCCGGGATGGGGTTATTAGTGCGGACTGAAGCCGAAGGAAAAGGCGAAGATGCCATTATGGAGGATTTAGAATACCTCCAACGGCAATGGGAGTCCATCCAACAACAGGCCAACATGACCAAACCTCCGGCCTTGTTGAATCGGGATGAAGATTTTATCCAACGGATTCTACGGGATATTTACAGCGCCGAAGTGAACCGGATTGTAGTAGATTCGGCGGCTGGTGTTAAGCGGGTGAAACAACAATTAATGAACTGGAGTGGCGGACGGTCGCCAGAAGGGGTGTTAATTGATCATCATCGCGATCGCCTGCCCATTCTGGAATACTTCCGCGTCAATGCGGCCATTCGGGAAGCCCTCAAACCCAGAGTGGATTTACCCTCCGGCGGGTATATCATCATCGAACCCACCGAAGCCCTCACCGTCATTGATGTGAACTCCGGTTCCTTTACCCGTTCCGCCACGGCACGAGAAACCGTCCTCTGGACCAACTACGAAGCCGCCACCGAAATCGCCCGTCAAATGCGACTGCGGAACATGGGGGGCGTAATTGTGGTGGACTTCATTGATATGGACTCCCGGCGGGATCAATTGGCTTTATTGGAACACTTTAATAAAACCCTGCGCGCTGACAAAGCCCGCCCCCAAATTGCCCAACTTTCCGAACTCGGGCTAGTGGAACTGACCCGCAAACGCCAAGGTCAAAACCTCTATGAACTATTTGGCAAAGAATGCCCCCACTGTGGTGGTTTAGGGCATTTAGTTCAACTGCCCGGCGAAAGTGGCGAAGAACTGCCCGAACGAGTAGTTTCCACCACCCCAACCTTAGTTAGAACTCCCGAAAAACGGGAGGAAGAAATTGAGGGTCTGTTTGACGTGGGAGGCGATGAGAGTAGTGCGGATTTAGATTTACTCCATCATCCCAGTTACCAAGAACCCGGCGGCAACAACAAACGCAGACGGCGACGGCGTTTAAGTGAGTTAGAACTAGGGAACAAGAGTAAACCCCGTCCTTCGGGTACTAATGGGCAAAAACTCGATACAGACAACGATTACAGTGGCAATAACGAGTCCTACGGAATTTTGCGAGATTCTTCTGGGGGTCGAGAACGGGATAGTAGTGACAAATACAGTTCCAGCCGCAGTTCTCGGATTCGGGAAACTATTATTCCCGAAAAAGTCTCGGTAGAAATGACTCCTGTTGAACAAGATATTTACGCCATAATGGGGATTTCGCCCCTGATTCGTGTCGATCGCGAGTTGAAAGATCCTAAAGCTGTCATTGTCTCTGTTCGTCCTGTCGGAACCGACGAAGGGGTAGAAGAGGAACGGGAAAAACCCGCAAAACCGATTCTGAACAATACCGTTGAGTCTCCTAGCACGGTCAATGAGTTGGATAGTCAGCCGGACGAGGAGGAGATTGAGGAAAATAGTCCGGTGATCTCCGAGGAGTTTGTGCCGTCTGTGGAGTCTGTTCAATCTGTGGAGTCTGTGGAATCCGGGATTGATGATCCAGAGTTAGAGTCTAATGGCTCTAATACTGAGGAGGAGGAAGATCGTCCCGTCATCCGTCGCCGTCGTCGTCGTTCTTCTGCTCGCTAGGGCAGAGTCATAATTAGTTATCTGTTTATAGACACCTCCTAAAATCCCCTTTTAGGAGGTGTCTGTTGGGAGTTGATAGTTATTAATTGATAATTAATGCTTGATTCATGTCTTCCTATTTTGTAGAAAGTGAATTACCGGAGCTGGCAACGTCTTATGAAACTGTGGCGGGAGTGGATGAGGTGGGGCGGGGTGCTTTGTTTGGGGCAGTGGTGGCGGCGGCCGTTGTTTTGTCTCCAGTCGCTTGTTTGGAATTGGTGAGGGCGGGGGTGCGGGATAGTAAGCGCTTGTCTGCTAAACGACGGGTAGCTCTGGCAGAACAAATTTATGCGATCGCCCTTGATGTTCAAATTGGTCAAGCCACCCACCAAGAAATTGATCAAATCAACATCTTTCAGGCCTCTTTATTAGCCATGAGTCGCGCTGTTGAAGCCTTAAATCCTCCCCCCTCTATCTGTTTTGTGGATGGAAAATTCCCCATCCCCCATTTAGCCCTACCCCAGCAAAATATTATCAAGGGGGATCAGAAATCTGTCGTCATTGCCTCAGCTAGCATTGTCGCCAAGGTCTGGCGAGATCAACAGATTATAGAGTTAGCCGCAGAATACCCCCAGTATGATCTCCTGGCCAATAAAGGATATGGCACTCCAAGCCATCTAGTAGCCTTGCAACAATATGGACCTTCTCCCTACCATCGCTTATCGTTTAAACCTTGTTCGCGCAACACCAGTTTTTCTTAATGCTTTTGATTGGGTGCGATCGCGTGCTGAATATTTCCTTGATTCCATGTCCTAACCATTCAAGCCGTTACGGATCAACGCCTAACGGCGATCTAAGGTTATTTCACATTCTGGTTGAGGAACTACTCAGCTAGGATTCCTGACGTGATCAACGCCTAACGGCGATCTAAGGTTATTTCACTCTCCAACTCCCTAACCCTAGCCTTAAGAGCCTCAATCTGTGATCAACGCCTAACGGCGATCTAAGGTTATTTCACGTTGAGTGAGGGAGATGGTTGTTTGCAGCCTAGTGTGATCAACGCCTAACGGCGATCTAAGGTTATTTCACGGTCAAAGGCGGGCAGCTCGTAAATCGTGTAATCCGTGATCAACGCCTAACGGCGATCTAAGGTTATTTCACCTTGACTGAGGGGCCTTTAGCCGTTGAGGACTATTTGTGATCAACGCCTAACGGCGATCTAAGGTTATTTCACCCGTAGAAACGATATAAGCCTCTTTTGGATAGATAGTGATCAACGCCTAACGGCGATCTAAGGTTATTTCACGCCTAGAACGAGTAGAGACCTAAGAAGGATGATTGTGATCAACGCCTAACGGCGATCTAAGGTTATTTCACGACTCGAAATCTCGTTCTAGGCACCAAAAACCTGTGTGATCAACGCCTAACGGCGATCTAAGGTTATTTCACTCCCAGTGGCTCAATTTAGCCTCTATCGAGTCGGTGTGATCAACGCCTAACGGCGATCTAAGGTTATTTCACAATTTCAGAGGCTGCCTGTTCAATCTTTTTAAAACCGTGATCAACGCCTAACGGCGATCTAAGGTTATTTCACGGCACCCGCCAGAACCCTTACAGGACAACACCCCTCAGACAGTTTTGCAAGCACCTCCTTCACCTCCATCAACTCACCCGAAACCCACCCTCATCCAACAGCCAAGTATTTGGCCGATTATACTTCGGCAAATCCTGCACACACTGCCGAGACAACCGAATCAAAATCAAATCATCCTCCTTCTTGACACTCCTCGGCCTAAAGGCACGAGGATTCTTGGTTCACAGACTCGCCATAACCTAGCAGGATTGCTCCAACCAGGCTAGAGGGCAAATCTCCCCAAGCTTTAGATCCGGTATGCCCTACCGTA
>NZ_JAIHOM010000263.1 GCF_026130165.1 Spirulina subsalsa FACHB-351
GTAACAGTGAGACTCCATCCATCAGGACGGTGGCATATATCCATTAGTTTTGATGATCCGACTATCAAGCCTCTACCAGTTAACGACAATGCCATCGGTATGGACTTGGGAATAACAAGCCTGATTGCCACTAGTAATGGCAACAAGGTTTCCAACCCCAAGCAATTCAGAAAACATCACCGTCGTTTACGGTTGGCTCAGAAGAGTTTAGCCCGGAAAGAAAAAGGATCTAAAAACAGGGAAAAGGCAAGACGTAAGGTGGCAAAGATCCAGCTTAAGATTTCTGATTCCCGTCAAGATTTTCTACATAAATTGACCACTCAACTGGTGTGTGAAAACCAAACCATCGTCGTTGAGACTTTAGCGGTCAAGAATATGGTTAAAAACCACAAGTTAGCCTTGTCCATTAGCGATAGTGGCTGGGGTGAGCTTGTACGTCAGTTGGACTACAAATGCCGTTGGTATGGGAGAAAACTGGTCAAGATTGACCGCTGGTTTCCTTCCTCCAAACGTTGTAGTTCCTGTGGGCATATTGTCGATAAAATGCCCCTTAACATTCGAGAGTGGCAATGTCCGAGTTGTGGAGTTAACCATGACCGGGATATTAATGCCAGTGCGAACATTTTGGCCGCTGGACTAGCGGTGTCAGTCTGTGGAGCGACCGTAAGACCCGAACAGAGTAAATCTGTGAAGGCTGGTGC
>NZ_JAIHOM010000215.1 GCF_026130165.1 Spirulina subsalsa FACHB-351
CGATACCACGATTATCCATCCAATAACGAAGGACTTTATTTCGGACAAATTGGGATGTCCTAATTGCTTCATTAATGGCGGTTATTTGTTGTGGTTTAGGGTAGACCTTAAACTCGTAGACAAACACAGATGATACTGAGTTAATGGATATCAAATATTATAATAACATGGAATTGAAAAATGAGTAATAAAAAGCCGTCCTGAAGGACGGGGCTTGTATCCCATTATTTTCGGTCAAGGTTATCCTCTACCTTACAGGCCTCGCAAGGCACTCACTTCTAACACTCCTCCATCCCGGAAGACCACGCGAAACTGTCCAAGGGGTTCTTGAGGGACCCAAGTTCCTTGTTCCTTGCCCATTCCGGCGGCGGCTGGGTTGACTAATTCGGGGAGGGGGGTGATTTGTTCGAGGTCGAAGGCCGGTTGATTTTGGGCTTCGTAGTCGGCGATCGCACCCTCTTCCGTCACAGCCACCCGGAAGATTAACGAACGCCCTTCGGTGTCCCCCTCAGCCCAGGCCGCACTCAGAGTTTCACGCAGCTCATCCCGTAAACGCCGTAGGGTAGGACGATCTTCAATTTCTGGCCCCAAGGTAGCGTTTCTCGCCTCCCCATCCCAGGGGGTCACTTGTAGGACAGAACGATTGGTAAACACAACGCGGAAGGGTGCGATCGCCTCCTCCAGTCCTTCCTCCAATCCTTCCCGACCTATAGGGATAAACGCCAAATCAGCCAGAGGGGTTTGTTCCGCCGCCTCTTGGGGCGTGCCTTGGATGCCCTGATACCCCACAATAGAACCATCCCGGGTCAGGGAAACCCGATAGGTTAAGGTTTGCCCTAACCCCCCTCGTTCCTGCCAAGCGTTATTCAACTCCCGGAAGAGATAGCGTTGCAAATAGCGGATTTCTGTGGGATCTTCCACCAGAGGCGCTCCGGCCAAGAACGCCACCACCTCCTCCACCTCCATCTCGGCCACAGGTCGGAGATTAGCCCGGGGATCCGTTTCCTCCGTTTGTTCCTGACGATCCTCCGCCAGACGGGGATCCGGTCGCTCCACTTCAGGAATCGGCACCGCAAATAACAGGGCAGCCGCGATCGCCAAACTCCCCAAACCCACCGCCATCGGTTTAGCCCGTTCCGTTACCGGAACATCCGCCTTCCGATAGCGACGACTCACCGGTTGTAAACGTAACGCCAGATCCGGCAACGTGCGATTATCCAGCAAAAACTGATCAATCGCCTCCACCAAATCAAACAACTGCACCGTATTTAAGGGCAACTCCAAAGTTTCCGCCTGTTGCCCTTCCGAGGTGTGGTGATAGCGCAAATAGTGCAAATTGGGGTCATGACCCCGTGCCACTGTCACCATCTCAGGAGCGCTATTGGGGTCTATCGGATGAGCAATCCCACTGAGAAACTCCTGAGCATAGGCACTCACCCCTTTGACTAAACCCTCTAGAAAATCCCGACCCCCCGTTAAATGTTGTTCCGACCCCGCAAAATGACATTCAGCATTAACCAGAATCGACATTCGCGGCCGGGCATTTTCCCCCGTCAAATCCACTTCATCACTTAAGCCTTCCAGTACGAGGCGGCAATTGGGCAGGCTATACTGTCGCTTAATGGTCATCGTACCTCTCCGTCGAATAGACTAATCCACAATCTGGTCATTCCTGATGTTCCCGTACAAAAGAGTAGCTTACTCAAAAGGGATAACGCTAACTCATTTAACTCCTCTTCATGAGACAGATAAAACGCCACTTTCGCCCGTTTAGGATTCATCCGACTGCGAAAGTGCGCCCGAAACCGTTCTAAATATTCAGACAAACGAAAATGCTGTTCTAAGGGTAATCCCTTCTCGACAATTTGCTGCTGGGCTAACAACAACTGGCGAATCAAAACCGTTAGTTGACGCGCCCGGTAACTGGCAATCACCGATAAAGCCTTGGCCTGAGTTAAGTTCAAGCTTTCCCGGGTGTAGGATTTACGCCAAGGATTGGTACAGCGTAACCGCCACAACACCACGCGATTTTCTATAATGCCCTGTAATTCTAGATCGGCTGCGGTGGCTAACATATACTCCGAACCGCCCAATTCTAACGCTTCCAAAGCGAGGAGAATCAGATCGAGGTTCTGTTGAACGCGAAGGGAACACCCTTCTATATGAGCAGGATTGGGCAGCGAGTCCAAAATCAAAGGCGTTGGACGGGCGGGAGGGCTATAATCCGACTGGATGTTCACAGATTGACTCATGGGGTTAGGAATAGGCGGTGACTGAAGAAGGACTGGAGAATCAACGTAACCTAGGGGGACAACTGGGAGATCAGACTTTGACCCGTTGTGTTTTGTTCTCTCCGGTCAGATGGATTCGGGAATTTCCCTCAATTCCAACATCATCAGGTTTCTAGTGTACTATTTTCTATGTTATTAGTACCCGGGGACAACATCCTCTAAATGTTTTTATGGATCTTAAAACACTTATCCGGGATATTCCCGATTTTCCTAAACCCGGCATTGTTTTCCGAGATATTACCACCCTCTTAAGACAACCCGAGGGACTCCGGGCGACGGCGGATTTATTGCGCGAACAGTGCCAAGGGGCAGGGTTTGCGCCAGATTATATTATTGGCATGGAGTCCCGAGGATTTATGTTTGCCCCCTTGTTGGCCTATCAATTGGGGGCAGGATTTATCCCGGTGCGCAAACCGGGTAAATTGCCGGGGGCGATCCATTCGGTGGAGTACGATTTAGAATATGGAACAGACTGCCTCGAAATTCATCAGGATGCCATCGAAGCGGGAAAAAAGGTGCTAATTGTTGATGATTTAATGGCGACGGGGGGAACCGCTAAGGCGGCGGCTGAGTTAGTGGGTTTTTGCGGGGCGGAGTTGATTGGCTTTGCTTTTGTAATTGAGTTGGTGGCACTCAAGGGGCGCGATTGTTTGCCTGATGTGCCGATTATTTCGTTGATTAGTTATTAGCAATAAACGAGCAAACATACCTCAATGACTGTTACCCAGGATTTTACATGGCGCGATCGCCTCAAGGAGAGTTTCTCCCACCTCAAGGCTATAGTGACCCATGAAACGGTTCTCTATGTCCTCAAGCGACTGTTACAAGGGATGCTGACCCTATTTCTGGCCTCGGTGATGATCTTTTTTGTCATGCAGTTTAACCCCGGCAATCCGGCCGACCGACTGCTCTATGAAAATCCCAATGTCTCCGAGGATGTCATTCGGCAATATATTGACCAGTTTGCCCTCGATCAGCCTTGGTTTATTCAACACTGGCGCTGGTTCTGGAATGTGCTGAGTCAGTTCAATTTCGGCTATAGTTTCGTCTATAGTGTGTCGGTGCAATACCTGATTGTCCAACGGATGGCGGCGACTCTTCTCCTGTCCATTCCCTCGATTATTATTACTTGGGCGATCGCACTTCCCCTAGGAATTGTGGGCGCAGTCCAGCAAAATCAACTCACCGACCGGGTTTTACGAGTCCTCAGTTATTTAGGTCAAGGTTTCCCCAGTTTCATCACCTGTCTGGTTTTACTCTTTGTCGCCCAAATCACCTCCCCCCTCTTCCCCGTTGGGGGGATGACTAGCATTAACCACGCAGACCTACCCCCTTTAGGCAAAGTGGTTGATATTGGTTGGCACATGATTCTCCCCACCATCGCCCTCAGTATTACCAGTTTTGCCGGGCTACAACGCCTCACCCGAGGTTCTCTGTTAGATGTCTTACGTCAAGAATATATTCAAACCGCCCGGGCTAAAGGTCTACCAGAAAACCGCGTGATTTATGTTCACGCCCTACGCAATGCCATCAATCCCCTTGTGACCATTTTAGGCTTTGAATTTGCCAGTCTTCTAAGCGGTTCTTTTATTGCCGAATTTTTCTTTAGCTGGCCCGGTTTAGGGTCATTAATTCTAGAGGCCGTGATGGGGCAAGATGTCCATTTAGCCGTAGGCGGATTAATGATGGGGGCGACGATGTTAATTCTAGGGAATTTATTAGCGGATTTACTCCTCCGTGCCGTTGACCCACGCATCCGTTTAGAGAATTTGCAATGACAACTCCCCACCCCAAAAAAGTCTATCCCCTATGCAGAGTAACTTATTCACCTCAGTTTTACCTTAAATGTTGGCTTGAAGGCTCTCGGTTTCACCGATGAGATGAAAAGCCAACCAATATAGAAACAGCGAAGCACAATTAATACTCTGGAGAGTCTTGGCTCTCCACAGATTTTTTAATAA
>NZ_JAIHOM010000216.1 GCF_026130165.1 Spirulina subsalsa FACHB-351
GTGGGGGGTGCGATGCGCTCTGGGGGGGGGACGGGAATATTAATGGGACGGTCAAGGGCTGGGGGGAGAGCGCTGGTGGGACCTTGGTTCAACTGTAAGGACAACAGACGGTCATTGAGTTGACTGAGACGACCCACTTGGATGCCAGAGGCTGGTTGTATCAAGACAACAACGGTATCCCCTTGTTGTCTGAGACGGATTTGGGAAACGGGGCTATTAGCTGAGAGTTGGGGGTTGGGAAAGTTGGGGGCTAATCGAGCGTTGGGAATGGTGACTTGATAGACTCCTGTGCGTGAGTCCCATTGGCCGGTTCCTCGTAAAGCGCGATCGCCTCGAATTAAGATTTGATTCCCTAACCCCAATTCCACCGACTGCACCGTGGTTAAGATATTCTGGGCTGTGCTGGAACTCGGAGCGTCTTGCTCCAACACGGCGGCCCCTTCCGCCGGAACAATCGCTAACCCCCCTGACCGAGCCAGAGAGGCCTGCCAGTCTGGACTATCCACCGACACATCCATCGTAATCCGCGCCAAGGGAGGGGAGGGGCGAATTTGGCTAAATTGCACCTGTCCCACGCCGTAGCGGTTGACCTCAAACCCCTGATCCACTAACTGGTCAGGCAACATAATCCCATTGAGGTCAATTTGAACCTGTTGACCATTGCGACTCCGCCGCACGGCCACCTGACCCCGGGCATTATTTCCCAGCCGCACAAAAAAACCGTTACGGGTAATTTGAAAATCCGAGTCCTGGGGAGTGGGGCTAGCGGTTTGGGCTTGGGTTTGACTTTGACCCTCACTGGGGTTCTCACTCAGATCCAGACTGGGCAAAGCCCCGGCGGTCGAACTGGCCGCCCCCAAGCGTTGGGGTTGAGGCAGTTGTACTGACCATTGGGTGGAGGTCATGCCGCGAAACTGGATGCCTTGGGGGTCGTAGGTATAGCCGGGGGCTAATTCAACCACCAAGCGCGCTGTCGTAGCATTAAACTGACCGGAACGGACTTCCGCCACGGCTCCCCCGATGCGCTGTCTTTCTGAAGGTCTACCCAAGGAGATGCCGGGTAGATCAATTACCAAACGAGTGGGATTGGCAATCAACTGCGCCCTTGGCTGAACCCCTTGATCTGTGGTAAAGGTCAAGCGGTTTTGAGCCGCCTCAAAACGCCAAAAGAGCAGCCTTGCTGCTTCTGCCGGAGAAGCATACAGCAAAGCCGTGACCAAACTCAAAAATAGCCAATATCGTCTCAAAATCCTCTTTCCTTGTGTGTACAACAACGGATGAGTCAGTGACTGGATGTTCAAACTCAGGAGGATGTCTAGACTACCCAGACCTGAGCCTAATTTTTACCGTTTACTTTTGCCTAGGATACATGATGAGCTTGAAAGACGGCATCTCTTCCCCCGGATTTTGTCTGGTGTTGACACTCCACTGCCTAAAGGCGATTAGACCCCTTTTTCTTGTTTTTTAACCTTCTTCGCAGCGATTTAAGCTGGCCATGAAGTTGATTAAAAAACCGAGGTCTTTTGACTAATTCCCCGTCTAAGGATACCACACAGAAGAGATCGCCCCATCTAAGATGATGGTGGGGACTGGTCAGCTTCTAGCTAACTCTCCACGTTAGACGAATCTTCCGCTACTTCGGGAGATTCTCGGAAGACTAAACGCAGGAAGGGGGGAGCAATAAAGGTTGTGGTAATCACCATCATAATGATGGCGGCTTCTGTGGAGGGAGACAGTGCGCCACTGGCGGACCCAACTCCAGCAAAGACTAACCCCACTTCACCCCGAGGAATCATCCCAACCCCAATGGCGATTTTATTGAGATCGGGTTGACCCACGACTGTAAAGCCTGTGATTACCTTTCCTAATATGGCGACTAAAATCAGGAAAGTGGCAATAATCAGTCCTTCCCGATTACTCGGCACGGCGGGATTCAAAACGCTTAAATCGGTTTTGGCTCCGACTACGACGAAAAATACGGGGACTAAAATATCAGCAACGGGAATCACTTGTTCTTCTAGTTCTTCCCGTTTTTCGGTTTCGGCTAAGACTAACCCGGCCGCAAAGGCTCCTAAGATGGCTTCCAGTTGGATGGCGGCGGCGATATAGGAGAGGGTAAAGGCAAAGACGAGGGAGACTAAGAGCAGTTGTCCCCGGGTTTTCATTTCATTAATTAACCCCACATAGAAGGGTTTGAGGAAACGACCGAGGAGAATAGCTCCGACGAGAAAAACCCCGGCGCTGATAATTAAATAAACCACGTTAAGGATTTCGACTTCTCCGGTTTTAGCCAGACTGGCGACTACGGCGAGGACGATAATCCCTAAAATATCATCGAGAACTGCGGCTCCGATGATGATTTGACCTTCTTTGGAACTGAGTTGACCAATTTCTGCTAAAACCTTGGCGGTGATGCCAATACTGGTGGCGGTTAGGGCGGCTCCAGCAAAAATGGCGGGAACTAGGGGAATGCCAAAAATATAGACCAGTCCGGCTGTTCCGGCGGCGAAGGGGGCTACTACCCCGACGACGGCGACTATGGCGGCTTGTGGTCCGACGCGAATGAGTTCTTTGAGGTCGGATTCTAGACCGATTTCAAAGAGCAGGATAATCACCCCCAGTTCCGATAGGACGGAAATGACTTCACTTTGGCTGGTAAAGACAGCTTGGGCGGATTCTGGGGATAAATGGGCGGTGGCTTCAAGGAGTTGAATGATCAGGGAATCACTGGCTTGAGCGTTGCCTTCGGGGAAAATGAGCAGATGGAGAACTGAAACACCGATGACTACCCCGCCGACTAATTCCCCAAGGACGGGGGGTAGGTTGATGCGGGCGCAGAGTTCGCCCCCGAGTTTACTGGCAATATAGACGGCGATTAAGCTTAGGAGAACGCCTGCTAAGACCAGTGTGCTTTCGGTGGCTTCTTCTGCGGTTGCCAACAGGGGCAAGGGGGCAGGAATAATGGAGAAATTTGGGGTGGGTGGATTCACCCAAGTCATTAGGTCAGCCATTCTTTCGGCAGAAATCGTCTTGTCGATTGTAGCTTGTTGTAGCTTGTTGGGTTGTTGCCTGGATAGGAAATCAGACGGAGAGCGTTAGGGATCGGGTTTTGGGTAAAATGCACAGAATATTTAGATCATTTTTTAATTAGAGCAAATGTCCTATAGTACGGAAACTCAAGTGGCGATTGCTGCCGCGATTCAAGCTGCCCAATTGTGTCAAGCGGTGCGCCGGGCTATCCCCGAAGCGATGGAGAAAACGGATAAAAGTCCGGTGACGGTGGCGGATTATGGCTCTCAAGCGATTATTTGTCGGGCGATCGCGCAATCTTTCCCCTCGGATGCCATTGTGGGGGAAGAAGACGCGGCGGAGTTGCGCCGTCCTGAGATGGCGGATACCCTGCAAAAGATAACGAGTTATGTGGGGGCGCTCATTCCCGATGCAACACCGGAACAGGTGGCGGGATGGATTGATCGGGGCAATGGTACTGTCGCTCCACGCTATTGGACTTTGGATCCCATTGACGGGACGAAGGGCTTTTTACGCCAAGATCAGTATGCGGTGGCGATCGCATTAGTGGAACAAGGAGAGGTGAAAGTCGGTGTTCTCGCTTGTCCAGCCCTCCCTGGGCCTGGGGGAGAAACGGGGGTGTTATATGTGGCGGTGCGAGGACAAGGGGCGACTCAAGTTCCCCTCAAGGGGGGCAATCCGACTCCTTTAAAGGTGGTATCCAGTGAGGATGTGGCTCATTTTCGCTTTGTGGAGAGTGTGGAATCGTCCCACGGCGATCGCAGTCGTCAAGAAGCCGTTGCCCAAGCGGTGGGGATTACCACGGAATCTATGCGCATTGATTCCCAAGCCAAATATGGCATTGTGGCATCGGGACAAGCGGTTCTATACTTGCGTTTACCTTCTCCGAAAAGCCCCGACTATCGCGAGAATATTTGGGATCATGCCGCCGGGGCGATTGTGGTGGAAGAGGCAGGGGGCAAGGTCACGGATATGTACGGGAAACCGCTAGATTTCGGCACCGGAACCAAAATGGTGGACAATCGGGGGGTTGTGGTGAGCAATGGGGCGATTCATGACCAAGTGATTGGGGTTTTAGCTCAGAGTTAGGATCTGCTGAATAACTCGGGGAGTTGGGAGTCAGGGAGCAGGGGAGCAGGGGAGCAGGGGAGCAGGGGAGGGGGGGAGCAGGGGAGCGGGGGAGCAGGGGAGCGGGGGAGCAGGGGAGCAGGGGGGCACTTC
>NZ_JAIHOM010000027.1 GCF_026130165.1 Spirulina subsalsa FACHB-351
AGAGTGGGGATCATGAGAACACCGAACCAACCGATGTAAAGACGGTTATTGGTGCTGGTTACCCACTGACAGAACCGCTCCCAAACGTTGGCGCTTTCGCGCTGTTGAATGGTGGTTGTCATGGTTTGATAATTTCTAAATCTAGATAATGGATGATGATGGGAAAGTCCTAGATTAGCTTTCCGCTAGGTTTCATTATAGGGGGTGCATTACAATTTGTAAAGTGTTTCTGAGAATTTTTTGAGGGGAGAATGGAAGAGGGGAGGAAAATTACTTATAGTCCGGCTTATACTCTAGTTCCGACTTATGAGTGTTTTAATTGCTGTGGTTATTGCAATTTCCGCGAGGATCCGGGGGTGGGGGATTGGTTGAGTTTGAGGGAGGCGGAGGGGATTTTGCGATCGCTCCAAAATTCGGGGGTGGTGGAAATCCTGATTCTCAGTGGGGAGGTTCACCCCCAAAGTTCCCGTCGTGGTGCTTGGTTTGAGCGGATTTATCAGTTATGTGAGTTGGCGTTAAGTTTGGGCTATCTCCCCCATACCAATGTGGGGCCGTTGAGTCGGTGGGAAATGGCAAGGTTACGAGAGGTCAATGTTTCCATGGGGTTAATGGTGGAACAGGTGACTCCTCGCTTGTTGGAGACGGTGCATCGACTAGCACCCAGTAAGCGGCCGGAGGTGCGGTTACAACAGTTGATTTGGGCGGGGGAGTTAAGGATTCCCTTTACCACGGGCTTATTGTTGGGGATTGGGGAGCAGGAGGAGGATTGGGCTGACAGTTTAAGGGCGATCGCGTCCATTCATGAACAATACCAACATATTCAAGAGGTGATCCTGCAACCCCACAGCCAAGGGGCAACCCAGAGTTATGAGGGGGAGGCAAGGGAGGAGGGGCAATTGTTGCGGGCCGTTGCCTTAGCCCGGGAAATTTTACCCCCAGAGATTACCCTGCAAATTCCCCCCAATTTAGTGGGGGATGGGGCAATGTTGCGGGCCTGTTTAGCGGCTGGTGCGCGGGATTTGGGGGGAATTGGCCCCAAGGATGAGGTCAATCCCGATTATCCCCATGTTCAGGTGGCGGCGTTGCAGGAGGCGATCGCACCGGATGGCTGGCAATTAGTGCCTCGTCTTCCTGTCTACCCCCAATATTTGGGTTGGTTGTCGGAACCGTTACAAGGACTGGTTAAACCATCTCCCCCCTTGAACCCCAACCATCACCACGAATAACAACGGGGTTAACCAATCCCCCCAACGGACATAAAGGGTTTGAGTTTGCCGACGGTATAGAGTGCCGATATAGGTTTCATAGCGATTGATGCCGGAAATCCAGAGGGTGCGGCCGTGGGGATCAACCCAAGCGGAATATCCGGTATTCGTAGCACGGGCGGCCCAGCGATCATTTTCAATGGCACGCATCACGTCTTGAGCATGGTGTTGGGCGGGCATTACTTCGCTATAGTGAGCATTATTAGAGGCGGTGAGGATGAATTCCCCCCCTTGTCGGGTTTGGCGGCGGAAATGGTCTTGAAAGGCGGACTCGTAACAGATGCCCACAATGGCTTGACCGAAAGGAGTTTGTACAATTTGATCCGGTTTTCCAAAGGCTAAATGAGCGTCGAGGGGAGAGAGACGGTTAATAAAGGGGCTTAAGAGGGACTCAAAAGGAATATATTCGCCCAGGGGGACTAATTTCACTTTGTCGTAGCGGTGTAAGACTTCTCCTGTGCCGCTGAGGGTAAATAAGCTGTTGGTGAGGCGATCGCCTTTTTGACCAAATCCCCCCATCCAAACTAACACGCCTTGGTTTAACACCGCTTGATAAAAGGAACGAGTCTGGCGAAACCGCTCATTCCAGATGAAGGGTAAGGCCGTTTCTGGGGTAAGCACCGCCTCCACCCCCTGACGAGTTAAATCTAAATAGCCTTGGGTGTAGCCCTCAATGGCTTTTTGCCAGCCAGCCGGATACAGTTTAATCTCGTTGGGAACGTTGCCCTGAATAATGCCAATGGTTAGGGGATTTTGGTCATTTAACGGGCGACTATAAAGGGTAAATCCCACCAGATGCAGCACCAGACAACAACTGAGCGCCCAGCCCAAAGCCTGCCAACGACGAGAGAGTAACCCCTCGGCGAGGATACCATTGACTAAAACAATGGCCGCCGTTACCATACCAGATCCCGACAGTTGCCCCAGATGAAGGATGAACAGATTATGGGGGCTTTGGGTATAGGCTAAGGACGACCACCACAAATCCCCGGAACGCCAGATGGCCTCTAAAACACACCAGAGGGCAATTCCGGTCAAAATTCGGCTCAACGGGGCTAAATAGGGCAAAATTGGGGCAAATTGGCTCATTTTTGCCGGGGGATGCACCCGGTTTAACCAGCCCATGCCCAAAGCCCAACCCGCGACGAGGGCAGCCCCCCAAGCGGTGATAAATAGCCAACACAACAGGGCAATGAGCAAACTAGCGAGCCAAGGGACTCCCATCCAAGTCATGGGGTGAATTCCGGTGATCCAAAAAAGGGCTAAACCGTGATAACCACAGCCCCAAACGAGGCCATAGAAGATGGCTTGTCGGGGAGTCCCCCGCACCACCGCCCACCACAGGGGAGCTAGGGCAATCCAAGCTAAGGGAAAGGCTTCGAGGGGGGCGGGGGTGAAGCCCATTAATAAGCCCCCACAAAGAACCCAGCCTAAATCTCCTTGTAATTTTTGTCCCCATCGGGTGAGCCTTTTACGCCACATTAACGATCCTCCCACGGTGACAACCAAGGACAAAGGTCTAACAACTCTTGGGGACTTAAACCGATTTGTTGCGCCCTGGCATCAAGGGGGATGGAGGGAAGGCGACGACTGGAGGCTGGGGGAATTTGTTTGGGGGGGGAGATGGGTTCCGGGGGTAAGACATGAACAACGGTTTGCTGTTCTAAATCGTTCACTTTGTCGTTGAGGGAGGTGATTTTACCATTGAGTTTAGTCACCGCCCGAGCTAGTTTTTCCAGTTTCTCGTCGGTGGAAGATTTTTTGGTTTTGCCCAAAAACTGCGCGATCGCCATTTTCATCACATCATTCCGGGTGAGTCCGTGGCGTTGGGCAAAATCATCCACTTCAGCGAGCCAATCCTCTGGCAACTTTACCCCAATATTTTTTAAGGTCATGGATTTAGAACAAAGGTGAACAGGAATTCAGGACTATTTTAGCGGATACATTTACGCGACATTTATCTGCAATGTCGGAGAGAGTTAACCGACCCATAGTGTATCTTTGCGATGGACTCCCATCAAGTCACCCCTTGCCCAGTCTGGAACAGAAAACCAATCCCATTCCAGCCAGTCTCTCCTTCCAGTCTAAACTCCAGTTATTAGTTAACCAGTCGGAATTTTGCCAAAACGGGAAGATGATCAGAAGCTTGTCCAATGTTCTGTAAAACCTTAGAGTTAACTAATTCCAATGAGTCGGGAGTATAAAAAATATAATCCAGTTTAACCGTTGGTTCATTAGAGGGAAATGTTTTCATCTCTGGCTCATTCATGGCTTTTTCTGGCACAACAGAGCGAATTTTAGGATGATTTAATAGGAGTTGAATCGTTGAATCAGGAGCATCTGGAGTTAAATGGGGATCACTATTAAAATCCCCCATTAATAACACCGGATAGTCTGTTTCATATTGTGCCAGTATATCAAGAACGGCTTTAGTTTGGCGGCGACGAGTGGGAATCTCAAAGGCTTCTAAATGAACATTAATCACAATAATAGGTTGTCCATTTATCTCAATTTCGGCGATTTGTGCCAGTCGATCAAGATAAAAAGCCTTGTAGAAAAAGGGACGGTTTTCCACCGGGCTTAAAACTAGGCGCTCATGATGGCGAATCGGGGATTGACTCAGAATAGTTTGACTGGAAAGAATGCGGCGAAAATGGACGCTAGGGGGCCAGTAGGGGAACGGGAGATAGTTTTTATCCCAATTAATGGCGATCGCACCATAAGCCATCCCTAACCCCTTGCTGAGAGCCTCCACTTGATGGACTTCATAGGAACGGTGAGAGGGCAGATCAATCTCCTGTAGCCCCATAATATCAATGTTTAAGGGTTTGAGCGTCCCTAGAACTCGCTTTAAATTCTCCTCAAATAGTTCTCGTGGGGGACGGGTGGCCTCATTATTAGTTAAACCTGACAAATACCCGATATTGTAGGTCATAACGCTAAAAACGGGCTGCTCTTTAGTTGGGGTAAAAACAGCATCATCCCGCACAATTTCCGCATACTTTTCTTGCGGGTAATGTGCCGCACTCGCCCAAAAAAAGAAGAGGATCAGGGCTAGGATGAAAACGCCTAAAACCAGACCCCAAATCACCAGTAATTTATCTAGCGTTTCCATTTGAGTTTTGTAATCCACAAGAGAAAGCAAAGGGAACAGGGAATAGTATACAAGGGTTACAAGGAGCTTAACGTATTATGAGAAACTGCTCTGAGAGTTGATCAATGATTGGGAACCGCTATAATCCATTCACCTTGAATTCCTGTAAAACCATCTGTTGGATAGTGGCTAAAGGTTTTTGCCGTTCTCTGGCAATTTTGGCACAATCTTCATATTCCGGCTGTATATTGATGACATCTGTTCCCTGACGGGCAATTTTGACCCGCACTTCACCATAGGGGGTTTCAACCTTGCACAATTCTCGTGCTAGAATCCGGCGAGTTTGTAGACGGGAACGAATGCCTAAAGTAGTGGTTTCTCGAAATAAAATGTCTTGACAATCCTCTACCGTTTCCGGGTGACAAATTACCGTAATAAGATGACCTGGGCGGGATTTTTTCATGCCGATGGCCTGAGTGAAGACATCTAGCGCCCCAGCTTTCAACAGTTCCTCGCTCGTGTAGGCGATCGCTTGAGGGGTGAGATCATCCACCTGAGTTTCAAGCACCGCAACGGTTTCCGCCTCCGTCTTTTCCTGACGTTCTCCAATCCAGAGGCGCAAAATATTCGGCATCGACAGATCATGATCCCCCGCCCCTAATCCCACTCGGCCTAACTGCATCGCTGGGATCGGACCAAATTGTTCCGCTAAAGTGGTGACAATAGCTGCCCCCGTGGGAGTCACTAATTCCCGTTCAATGCCATTGCTATAAACCGGAACTTGGCGCATTTGCCACAACTCCAACACCGCCGGGACAGGCACAGGCATCCGGCCATGAGCCGCTTTTACCGTTCCTCCTCCCGTCGGTAAAGCCGAACAGTAGAGCGTTTCAATCTCTAAATAATGCAAGCCCAAACAAGTCCCCACAATATCCACCAAGGCATCCGTTGCCCCCACCTCGTGGAAATGCACCTTTTCCGGGGCGACACCATGAACGATACCCTCTGCGATCGCCAACTGTCGGAAAATTTGCAAACTCCACTCCTTCACCTGGGGGGGTAACGTCGCCCCTTGAATAATTTGTTCAATCTCCGGTAAATGTCGGTGATGGTGATGATCCCTCGTCATCACCTTAACCTGAACCTTCGTCGCCCGTTGACCTTGCCGTAACACCTCTTCAGACCACAATTGACACTCTTCCGCCAATCCCAAAACCTGTAACAGTTGATTTAACTCCTGCCAAGGCAGCCCCGCATCCACCAAAGCCCCCAAACACATATCCCCAGCGATTCCCGTGGGACAGTCAAAATAAGCGATTTTCCCCATTGATTTGTCAGATCCTTACTAAAATCGGTATACGATGAATGCTTTTACAATTATTGTGCAGATTTCTTTCGTCTTAGGAAAGCTCACATTAACCATTTTCTCCCCTCCTTTCCCCCTTTATTCTATGGCTACCCTTTATAACATCCACCCTCAAAATCCCCAAAAACGCAGTCTCGAAGAAATCGTAACCGCCCTGAGAGATGGGGCAATCATGTTATATCCCACCGATACCGTTTATGCCATCGGTTGTGATATGAGCGTTAAATCGGCGGTACAACGGGTCAGACAACTCAAACAGCTTTCCAATGATAAACCCCTCACCTTCCTATGTTCCTCTCTCTCTAATATTTCCCATTATGCTTGGGTCACAGATCATGCCTATCGCATCATGAAGCGCTTGATTCCAGGGCCTTATACTTTTGTGCTACCAGCCACCAAATTAGTCCCCAAAATCGTCATGAATCCCAAGCGCAAGACCACAGGTATCCGGGTACCCCAACATCAAGTTTGTTTAGAGTTATTACAAGCCTTGGGCAACCCGATTATTTCCACCTCCGCCCATTTACCCGACGAAGACGGCGAATTTCCCACCCTTGACCTAGAACGGAGTCGCTTTTTCGATACCCTCGAACCCTTGGTAGACCTAATTATTGACGATAGTTCAGACCCCGGTCATCAAGTATCCACCATATTAGATTTGACCAGTGAGAAACCTTCTGTGGTTCGGAGAGGTCTTGGATGGGAAGCGATGGAAGAATGGTTAGTCCTAAGTGATTAATCTGGGTCAAAATGTCTCCCACAACAGAACGGAATGGGTTTACGGATGTTTTGCAGTCTGGCCTCCAGTTTCTGAACTGTCTCCATTTTGGGGATAGGAGAAGTGGCGGAACAGATTCATCGCCCCAAGGCAGATCGGCTGAAAGTTAGATGAGCATTGAGATTCGCGCTTCTTTGCCGATTGTGCCAATTGTCAGGGTGTATCACCGGATCACGCAAGCTTGAGGTTCTGACACAAGAACCCCCCAGGGTCAAAGCGTGACCGCGTAAAGTCAAAGTATCAGGAACAGGAAAACGCCAACGGTTCAAGCAATGGCTGATTTATTTCCCGAATCCTGAAACTTGATTTGTTACTCTGTCGTCTGTTTTAAGGGGCATTACCATGCAAGCACACACCTGTCACTTTGTATCACAATCTACCGATCCCACCACGACCCATCCGGAAAAGCAACAATCGCCCTTAGAGTTTGTCTTGCTCGAAGAAATTCGCGATCGCGCTGGATTATCTGGTCGTTCTGCTCACGCTGTCGCCCACCGTATCGCGGAAGAAGTGCGTCGAGTTTGCAGCAAAAGCGATCGCATCCAAGGCTCCGGGGAAGTCCGCACTCACTTACTTTATTTAGGCTACCACCGCTTAAACAAATGTCTTTCCTACTTTAAATTAGGCGCGAAACAAGGCCGCGTCGA
This sequence comes from Spirulina subsalsa FACHB-351, assembly GCF_026130165.1. GTDB lineage: Bacteria > Cyanobacteriota > Cyanobacteriia > Cyanobacteriales > Spirulinaceae > Spirulina_A > Spirulina_A subsalsa_A. The sequence continues at coordinate 7,151 of NZ_JAIHOM010000027.1, forward strand.
ACTGCACAGCAACCTCAGCGTCATGGTATACCGTCATATTGCCCCCACCCGCTTACAAATGGGGTTCTCCGGTCGGTATAACTTGATTGAAGACTTTTTACAGGATTTCTATGTCGAGTCCTTAAAAGCCTTCCGTCGAGAAAATGAGGTAGCTGAAGACTACCAACCCCGCACCCAATTGGAATTAGCGGAATATATGGCCTTCACCGAACAATATGCCAAACGTCGGATCACCTTACCCAACGGCTACGCTCAACAGTTAATCATCCTGAGAGCGCAAAGTTTCTCCCGTCGTCAACCCAAAGAAACCAGCGTAGACCTTGAACAAGCGGTAGAATTCGCCAAAGATGAAGACGCGCAAGCTTATCAACGCTCGGCCACCGTCCAGCAAGTGCGTTCCCAAATGGTCGCCGATACCCCAGATCCTTGGGAAAACGTCAAACGCGACCGGGTGATTGCCTCCCTGTTTGAGTACCTGAAAGACCAAGGTCACTCCGACTGTGCCGACTACTTAGCCTTGAAACTCCAAGACCTCCCGGCATCAGAAATTGACGAAATCTTAGGCCTCACCCCCCGTCAACGGGACTATCTGCAACAACGGTTTAAATACCATGTGGACAAATTCGCCAGAACCACCCACTGGAAACTGGTTCATCAGTGGTTAGATGCAGACTTAGACCAAAAATTGGGGATGACCTATGACCAGTGGCAACAATTTCAGAGTCAAATTTCTGAAGGTGATCGCGAACTCTTGGCCCTCAAACAAAATCAAGTTAGTGACGCTGAGATTCAAACCCGCTTGGGGTGTTCCGCCAAAAAATTACAAAAACGTTGGACCGCACTCTTGGACTTGGCCTCCAAAATGCGCAACGAGGCCCAATGAAGAGGACAATCCCCCCCGTGGGAAGGGGGGGACAATCAGGGGCATTCTACCCACCTTCCCTCTAGTCCTAGCCCCCCTTGGGGGTTTTTCCCGTCCATCAGGGCGTTACCACACTAAAGATAATCTGCGTAACTTGTCCTTGATTATTGCGAAACAATTCGAGGACAAATCCCCCACCCATCTCCGGGTCGGTTTCATCATACAAAATGCGCTCTCGGGTTTCTTCGGTAATCCGATTTAATCGCATTCTTCCCCGACTGAGCATCCGAGCATAATTCAACGCCTCACCACGGGAGAGGGCAACATTAGGGGTCAGAATCAATTGAGCGTATTCCGTAGACGCGCCTATATTCGTGACCGTGGCATTATTGAATAGATATTGACGGCGATAACTACAATACCCCGGTAGATTGTAAGTCTCGCAAGCATCCGACCAAGTGGGAATCAATTGTAGGGTTGTGGCATTAAAAGGGCGATCGCGAAACCGAGTTTCCGTCGGTACCGTGACAAAATGATCCCCTTCCACCACCAACAGGGGAGACGTGAACGAAGTCGCCGTAGCAGGTGGAATAAACCCCCCAATGACCAAGGCCATCACAGCAACTGAAAAAGTAGAAAGAGAAAGCATAAGAGAAAGTAGTAAAAACTCAGTAATTATCCCGATCTTAACCTTTCCTCTCGCAATTGACTGCCACAGCCCCCCCTCACCCATCCGAATATATCGACTTTTGGCGACTCCCCAAGGGGGAATATTAAGGCATACTAAAGAATAAATTAGCGCGATCCAACTATTTTTCTTTTTTAAAAACTTAATAAGTATCTTATAACTCACCCAAGGATCTCACCCAGACCTTGAAGGCTTTACACAAGACCCGGTGCAAAAACCTAGCGGCAAACCATCAAAAGCAGGACTGAACTCATGGCAACTAAAACCCAAAAGAAACAAGACCCAACCCATCAAGCCTCCCAGACTCATTTCAACCCCTCATCTAGTGTAGCCGTTCAGTCCAAACCCGAAACCCAACCCAGTGTAGCCGTCCAAATGAGCCGCGCCGCCCAATTTGGTCATAGTGTTACAGGAGTCCCCGTCCAAGCTCAATTAGTCATCGGAGAACCGGGCGACAAATACGAAAAAGAAGCCGATACCGTCGCCGCCCAAGCCGTGCGGATGAAACCCCAAAACACCCCCATCCAACGGCAAACCCAACCCGACATGAACATCTCCAGAGCCGACATGGGGGACATGGCAGACATGGGAGACTTGACCTCAGAAGGAGCAGACTTAGAAAGTCAAGGACAAGACATTGCCGCAGAAACCACCGCCGCCGCAACCGGAGAAGAGGGAGCCGCCCCCCAAGACATGGCCGAGGGAGGGATAGCCCCCGAAGAAACCGCCGAAATGCTGCCCCCAGAAACCAGTGAGCAACTCGAAGCCGCCAATATAGACCCCTCATCTTCTAGCAACGGGGAAGGCGGAGAAGGCGGGGGAGACTCCCCAGAAGCCCGCATTCAAAAAGCCATGAGTAGCGGTGGCACCCCCTTACCCGAAGACGACCAGCAGAAACTACGGGAACGTTTAAAGATCGCCAATCCTGAAGCCATTGTCATTCATACCGACCCCGAAGCAGACGAACTCTGCCAAATGATGAGCGCTCGCGCCTTCACCACCAGCAATCATATCTTCTTCGCCAACGGGGAATATGGCAACGATGAACTGCTATTCCACGAAGCCACCCACTGTATCCAACAAGGAGCCGTTACCACCACCGACAGCGAAGGAGAAACCCCACAGCCCGAAGATGGCGCAGAAACCATGACCCCTCAAGAGGGAACAGAATCCCCCCTTGAAGAAGCCGTCATGACCAAACCCCAAGAGCATCCCGTCATCCAACGGGAAGAAGCTAAGGAGGAAACACCCGCCGCCGAAGCTCCCAAAGCTGAAGAACAAGCGCCAGCCGAAGAAGAATCCGAAGAACAAAAAGAAGCCAAAGCCGAAGGAGACGCGGCTCAAGAAAAAGGGAAAGAAGACGAAGACAAAGCCAAAGAAGAAGGGGGCGGCGAAACCCAAGCCGAAGAAGAACAAGCACCCACCGGAGAAGGGGGCGAGGAGGCTGGTGAGCTACCCGAACAAGCCGAGATAACAGACGGCGGCACTGAGGTAGAAGAGGCCAACGTAGAGATGTCAGACATCCCAGAAGAAGGGGAAGTTGAGGTCGAAGTTGATGATTTTTCCCATCTGTATTTTGGACCGACCAAAGAGGCAGAACTCCCCGGGTTTGATGAAGAAATGAAAGACCATGAAATGTTCCAATCGGCTAAAGATAAAGATCCGGGGGATGCCGATTTTTGGTCACAATTTGGGGAAGGCTACGATAGTCAAGCTTTAGTTGCTGAGAAATTTAGTGAAAAGGGAGTCGGAGTAGACAAAGCCTCTCTGATTATGGGAGCCTTTGGCAGTGGCATCCTAGAAGCGGCTCTTTCGGCAGCGATTTCCGCCGGGTTGTCTGCCTTAGCTGAAAAGGGCATGGAAGCCTTTGCTAAGAAGTTCCCCAACGCGGCGGGTCCGGTGGGAGAAGCTATTGGCCCCATTATGACCATTGCCAGTTTTGCAGTGGACCCGGAAGGATGGTGGAAAGAGAACATTTTGGTCTTTGGGGATCATGCTAAAGCGATTACCGGGGCTTGGTCAGGTTTAGGAGAAGGAAGTGTTTGGAATCGTCTCGCTTCTTTCATGGAATTAATCTTAGGGGTTATGACCTTTGTGAAGCAGATTATCACAACGGTCAAAAATATTCTGGATCTGATTTCTGCGATTATGTTTATCTTGGGCTTAATTTCTATAGGGATTGGCGCAGTTTTAGCTGCTTTTGTGTTCACAGCACCCGCCGCCCCACCTTTTAAAGTTGCGGGTGCTTTTCTGAAAAAAGGTGCAGCCTTCCTACAAAAAATCACCAAAAAACTGGGACTGATTGAAACCCTGATTACCGCAGCCAGTCTACCGCCTCGTGCTTTGGCGGTACTTTTCCGCACCATTGATATTGCAACTTTTGAAGGAGATCCGGAAGAACTGTTAGAAAAACAACAAAAGCTGAAAGGTCATGTCAAAAGTTTAGTGGCGGATGGTATTTCAACTTATCAAAGTCGAGATGATATTAAAAAAGCTGTCTCGAAGAAACCTGCGCCTAAAGATCCGGAGATTGAAACCATTTTTGGCAAAGATGCCAAAAATGAGACAGATTTTCAACAAAAATCTAAAAAACTAAAAGAGTTTGAGGAGGCTAATCCCAACTTTGCCACGAAGGTGGAAGATTATGAAGAAAGCGAAACCTTTGGCAATTTGTTTGCTGAATCAGATGTTCAAAAAAATTATGGGTTAGAGAAAAAAAAGGCTTTTGAAGATTGGACGAAGCAACAAGAGTTACCCGGAGACTTAGCCAAAGGTTTTCTAGGTGAGGGCGGGGCTAGTGAAACAATTGCTAAAGCTGCTTTTATGGCCGCCGGGAAAGGGGATGATGAGTCTGAAAAATATTTTTCTACGGATGGACTCGCTGGCAAGGCTGGGGAATGGGTTGGAGGTAAGGCAGAAAATTTAGGTGGGGCGAAGGATAATTTGACCATTCAAGTTCTGCAACAACGAATTATTCAGGGGGCGGAGGAATTGCCTGCTCCTCCTGATGATGATGTGGTAAAAATTAATGAATCTGCCGCCGCCTATGAGGATTTGGAGGAAGAAAAACAAGCACTGGCGATTAATAAGGGTATTAACCAAAATCTTAAGGCGCAAGCGGCTGAATCTTCTATGGGAAGTCAGGCTTTAATCGAAGCGGTGGCTGTCAATCAAGCCCAAATTGATCAGTATCACGCGGATGTTGCGGAAAAACAAGTCCAACAAGATCAGGCGGCGGCGTTAATGGCTGAGGCGCAACAGACGGCGGCTCAGGGACAAGCACAAGCGGCGAATGTGGAGGGGATGACGAAGGGACAGCAACCCCATATTGAAGGCGGGATGAAAGAGGATGCGGCGAAGGATGTTGATGGGGGTGCGGCGGAGCCGGAAGCGGCGATTGGCGGTTCTGGTCAGAGTAAGGATGATTTGAAAGAAACGGGGGGAGCTTCGCAGAAGGGAATTGCCGGGATGCAGGCGAATAAGGGTAAGTTGGCTCAAGCGGATTCTGCGGCTACGGCTCAAGATAATGAGTTACAAGGTTTCCGGGAACAGAAAGAACAAGATGTGGCGGATGCGGAAGAGGCGAAAGGGGATTCTGATCAGTTGGATACGGAAATTGATGAGGGTTTGGATATGTTGCAGGCGCAGCAGGATGAATTACTGGCGGAGCGTCAACAGTCTATTACGAATATTCAAATGTGGATTGTGGAGCATAAGGCGAAGAAGCAGGAGATTTATGATGATTTGGAGGCCACAGAGGGGAGCATTGGGAAGGGTAAATTTGAACGGGATAGTGGGGATGAGGAAAGTGAAGATGAGGGAGATGGGCCTTTTGCGGGGGTGAAGTTAAGTGATTTAGATTTGAGCGGAACAAATTTAAGTGGGATTGATTTCACGGAGGTTGATTTAAAGGGGGCTGATTTAAGTGATACGAATTTGTCCAATGCAACGTTGACGAAAACTCAGTTACAAGGGGCGGATTTAACGGGGGCGGATTTAACGGGGGCGGATTTAACGGAAGCGGATTTAACAGGAGCAACGCTGGATAATGCGACGCTGGATAAGGCTAAAACTGAGAATGCTGTGGGTTTGAGTGTATAGTCTTAAGGAGAGCAACAGATTGACACTCTCAGGTCTAAAGACGCTGAGATTCTTGAATAGCCCAAAGATTGAGCTTCAAAGGCGTAGTCAAAACACCTCTACTGATTCCACTCAGGTCAAGCCCAAGTGTTACCGCTACCTTTCTTAGGATATTGGAAGCACCATTACAATCAGCGTTGATTAAAGAACCGTCTGCTGACTGAAACAATCCTCTTCTAATACGCTTACCTGAAGATTTCCATTCATCGGGTTTTTCACCATATACAGGAATCTCGTCAGCATCTAAAAAACTGGATTGAGAAGTATAGCTTTCTTCGGTTTCAACCAACTGAATACCGTATAAAGAACACAAAGGTTAGAAGGCATGGGAACAAAAAACTCACTAAGTCCAAACCATGCTTTTGTTTGTCTGCCTAGTGGCAATCTTATCTGTCGGTCAACTAATTTTAGACAACGGCGGGGGAAGGAAACAACCTGATACCCACTTCTTCGATAATTCGGGATTCTAGGTTTTTGTTCTAGTTCACCATTCTTGAACTTTGAAAGCAATTTAGCAAAAGAGCTAATTGATTCTCCTACAGATAGGCAAGTTTGAACAGCCGCTTCAGAAGAGAGTGCCGAAAAGTGACGGTTTTTTCCCATTTCATTAACAAGATCAAACCCAGACACAAACCGAAAACATTTCAAACAAACGTTTAACAATTTTAAAAGTCTTGCCAAAGCGATAAGCTCTTCTCAGCAAGGTTTTAAGTTGTAGCCAAATGGCTTCAACTGGATTACATTGAGGGGCATAAGGAGCAAATTTGACACAGGTCACTCGCCAATCTTCTGCTTTTTTCTCTCCGTTTTGCTCTCTCAAAAATTCCTTCATTTCTTTTCCTTGATGATATAGCTAGTCCTAATGAGACGTGAACTCTGGGCTATTGTCCTATGTCGATTCCAGGCGAGCCTTTTTTACACAACTCAAATGGGAACGCTATAGTAGTGAAACGGTCAAAAAATAGATCGAAGACCCTCATCATGCGGTAAATTAAAAGAACACGGGGAATAAATTCCCCTGAGTCGTTTTTCCTCTCAGGTCTAAAGACACTGAGTTTCCAAACTCCCACCCTTTTCTTATGAATCGTTTTTCCTCAGAACCTGCCTCGAATGAGTCTGTGATGGCTGCTTTGGTCGAATTGGATGGTCAACTGATGACTTTGGCTCCTGAAGAAGGGGGGCAACGGGCGGCGGTTTATTTACAGAAGGCTATTTTGTACCTGAGTTTGGGTGACTGGCAACAAGGGGCTGCGCAATTTGCTGAGATAGCCCAGTTGGCGGCAGCAGAGGGGGAAAGTTTGCCCCTCGCTCAAGCGTTGTATGCTCAAGGATTAGCTTTGCAAGGGTTGGCGGCGACGGATGAGGGGGGGGAATCACGCTCGGAATCGGTTTTACAACGGGCGGCGGAGTTGTTTGAGCAGTTGGGACAGCAAAATGTAGCTCAGGAGATTCGCCAGAGTTTTGCTCCCGATGGGTTGGCGTTTCAGCAGCAAGTCCGGGAGTTGAGTGCTAATCCTGAGCAGTTGCAGGCTTTTTTGGAGGATTCGCCGGATGTTGAGCGGTTTTTTGCTCAGGTAGACCGGGCGCTGGAACGTTTTGGCCGGACGATTGATGGTTTGCTGAATAATCCGTTGTTGGCGGAGATTGACCCGGAAACTCGGGTGGATTTGTTTTGTTTCCGCGCTCAGTGGTATGAGGCTAATGAGCAAGGGGAAGCGGCACAAGGGGACTGGGAAAGTGCGATCGCCTATGCCGAAGGTCTGAATCGTCCTGATCTACTCGAAAAGATACAGGCACGACAACGGGGACAAGGTGATCTCTTAGAGGATTTCCCCAGTTTTGACCCCCTTTCGGCACTGGAGGAGAGTTTACGTCAAGGTCTTTTACCTGTTAATGATGAACATTTAGAACAAGCCATGATTGCCTTACAGAATAATCAGTGGCAGCAGGTTCTGGATTTTGCCATCCTAGCTCGGAAAAAGGCTTTAGTCGCTGATAACCCAGACCGCTATACTCGGTATTTATGGGCTTGTTTGTTGATGACTTTAGCCCAGGAAGGGTTAGGGGATGATGTGGGTGCGTTGGAAAGTTTATTGATGTGTAAGGCGACGTTGGATCAGTCCTTAGCCAGTGCATCGGGTCAACAAGTGAATCAGTTTGTTGAGGGCTTAGAGCAACGTTGGGGGTGTAGTCGGTTTGAAGAAGCCAAGGCAGGGTTTAAACGAAAAATGTCGGAGAGATGTTCATAGAAAGGATTATGTCTAGCTCATTTTGGATTCAAGAAGGTTCTGATTTTTTGCAGCAGGTTTCTCAGTTGGTTCAAGAAGCAATGGGACAATTAACGGAGGATAGCTATTCCGCCAAAAACAATGTTAAGGATGGGTTAATTTTTCAGAAAGTTAAAAGTTTTTTTGAACAAAGACAGTGGAATTATCAAGTTATTCCTAATCAAAATAGTTTATATTTCACCTATCAAGCTAATGGGCAGAAATGGATGGTCTTTTTTGTTGCTCATGAACCTCAAAAACAGGCTGTAGTGTATTCGGTTTATCCCCAAAAAATACCGGAAGCACAGCACTCCAATGTGGCTGAGTTTATAACCGGACTGAATTATTATTTACTGATTGGGAATTTTGAAATGGATCTCGGGGATGGGGAGTTACGCTATCGCACTAGCCTTGATTGTAAAGAATGCCCGGTGACTTTTGCTTTATTGCAGCAAGTATTAGTGACGAATCTAAATATGATGACTCGTTATTTTGAACGGATTCAAGGGGTGATAGAGGGACGGATATCTCCTCAAGATGCGATCGCTTCGCAACACTTCGCGAACGCCTAACATCCCGGGTTCGTAGTTGCGCTTCAGCGCCAAATCGGGAGCCGGGGAGCGGGAGAATGTCAGAATTAATCATCTAGACGATATTTACCCTGTTTTTGCATCTGTTCGCGGTAAATCAAGCGGGCCTTGAGTAACTCTTCTTTCCCCCAACGTCCTTCTAACCCATTGAGAAGTTCTAGAATAGGCTGACCGGCTGTTTTGCCCAAGTAATGCTCTAGGGTTTTTTTACAGTTGAGCAAGACTTCAATGGTGGCCGGGCGATCGTCTAATCCTTCATAGGCTTGGGCTAAAACTAGAGAGGCTAGGGTAAAACGGAAATAACGTTGGGGATCTTTTGCCTCTAGGGCTTGCTGGCGTTCTTGGAGGGCTAGGTCTAAAGCTGTTTGCCACTGACCTGCTTGTAAAGCCGCCTCTGTATTTTGACAAAATTGGAGAGTAGTACCAATTTGATAGAGAGCAGAATAATTGAGTTGAGTGGCTTGTTGGGTGAGTCCTTCCGCCAACTTTTGGCTTTCCTCCAGAGTCCCTTCCCCTAAACTCAGGAGGTGGTCCACATTAACCGAGTTGAATAGCTCATCAGGAAGATTAATCAGTTGATGGATTTGAGTCCGATAGTGATTTAACAAATCTTCTAGCAGGCGATTTTCTCCCCCTTGACCAGACTGGGCGAGGTAGTCGAAGACAGGGGACAATAGCTCAGATTCGCTGTTTTCACCGGGGGAAAACTGACTCAGGACAAAACTCAGAAGATCCAGATCCTCCGTTGTTCCCGCGAGGGTGAACATCGCCTGAATATCCCGCGAGGCTTTCTCCCATTGACCCCCTTGTAAATAGAGTCGAGCGCGTTGATGGTAAAGTTCGAGGATCTGACGGACTTGAGTTTGGGGGTTTAATTGCGCGATCGCCTCCGTCAAGCTTTGCACCTCAGAAGACTGATCAATCAAACGTTTCCGCAACTGCTCCATCTGTTGTTCAGCCTGTTGTTGGAGTTGCAGATTGCCCACCTGAGCAAACAATTCAGCAGACTGTTGGAACACCTCAAGGGCGGCCGACCTTTGGTCTGGCAGAACCGCCAACATCCCCCCCTGAGCATAGCAGGCTTGCGCTTGAATTTCCTTTTGGTTGGCTTGGGCCGCCAATTGAGCGACTTGACCATAGGTAGCAGCCGCTTGGGCCCATTGATTCGCCTGAAATTGTTGATCCGCACGCTGAAGTTGTTCAAAAATCCTGATCACCCTTGGCTCAACCTCCCCAAAAGTTTTTAACTTCTCGGCTAAAGCTTGTTGCGCTTGGGTCAGGAGGGTAAAGGCATTATGAATAGTCATATAGCGTTTCCATTTGAGTTTTGTAATCCACAAGGGAATAGGGAATAGGGAATAGGTAATAGGTAATAATTCTTAATTCCCCGACTCCTGCTCCCCTGCTCCCCCGCTCCCCTGCTCCCCCTCTCCCGTTATCCATTTAACTGAGCCTCCTCCAGTTCTGTATCCTTCAGGTCTGCATCCGTTAAATCAGCATCTTGGAAGTCTGCACTACCGAGAAGGGAGTGGACTAATTTTGCACCCATGAGTAACGCATGACTAAAATCAACATCGCTTAAATCCGCATTACTCAGATCCGCCCTGGCTAAGTTAGCTCCGGCCAAATTAGCTCCTGCAAGTTCTGCATCCACCAATGTAACTCCACTCAGATCGGCTCCCTCCAAATTGGCACCATTCAAATTAGCCCCAGTCATATCCGTGCCACTCAAATCAGCCCCACTCAAATCCAGACCTGACCCAGACTCATCAGGGGTGGTGGCTTCTTCTTCTCCATCACTCCAGCCCAAGGTTTCCATAATCCCCGTGAAGAACGTACTAAATTCTTCTTCCCAGACTTGAGCCTCGGCAATAGCCGCCTCTCGGTCGGCCATCAGTTGATCCCGATTGCTTTCACTATTGCTTTGTTCCTCTTCCGCTAACACTTGACCCTCATCCAACGTAGCTAGGTCTTCTTCCGATGCAAGCTGTTGTTCCTCAAACTGGGCTTGCATTGCTTCCATTTCAGCATCATGTTGTTCGGCCTCAGCACTGGCACTATCCAGTTGACTGATCCGCTCCTCGGCTAATTCACCACTCGCCTCTGAAGCATTGCCCATATTTTCGCCCGCTTTTTGTTGACCATCTGCATTGCCACTGACATTAGTTTCTGGGTTAGAAGCACTACTGCCCTCGGTATTGACGGCATTATTCCCCCCAGTTTCCTTAACATTTTGATTGGCCCCCTGAATGGCTATCACAAAGGCAAAGGCAATATTAATGGGGATTAAAATGGGCCAATAAGCAGCCATCACCCCTAAATACTGAGCAGCTAAAGCCGTTCCCATACCCGCTTCTGCCCCTAGGGTGTCATTGACCGCTTGACGTTCGGCAATGTCGGCTTGATAGGTCGCGATCGCCTCCCGATTAGCCGCGAGAGAGTCTTGAGCCGCCTGATTCCCCGCCACATTTTCCTGAAGCAGGGCTTTTTCCTCTTCTGCGCGCTGAATAGCCGCTTCTAAAGCCAAGCGCTCTCCCTCATTCTTCACCATCCCAAACGCCGCCGCATCCACTCGTTCCGGTGCATCCATCGGGGGTTCAGGCATCTCTCCCGCCCCACCCAAAGCCTCATACAAAGCTGCCGCAGAGCGATAACCCGTTAACGCTTGTTGATCTTGGTCTGGATTTTTAGAATAGTTCGCTAACCAACTATCTTGATACTTTTGTTCATTTTGAGCGGTTTCCTCATCCGTCTCACCGCTCTCAGCGCCAATCGCAAATCCCGTTGCAGCCGCCCCTGCCATACCCCCCAAGGACTTGTCACCACCGGGCATATAATCGCTCACCACTGGGATTTGACCCAGCCAAGCATTTTCTCCACCTGATGCGAAACTTTTCTCTGCCCCGACGTCTTTTTTTTGAGTCTTTTGAGCCGCAAACTCCGTCCCAATCGCTATGGCATTACCGGTCATACTTTGGGTAGAATCCCGCAGGGCCGTTTGTTTAGCAATCAGATCATCAATACTCCCTTCACAAGTCAAAATATCTAAAGCCAACGCCTGCATATACATTAAGTTCAGGCACACTAGGAGGGATTGCAGCATAGTCAGGGCGATCGAGAGAGGCGATAGAAAGCCGTTTAACGTATCGAAGAACCCCTTAAAAGTAGTGGCCCAGGGTTTAAAGACCGTTAGTGCATACATCCAAAGTTGGTTACCGACATTGACTAAGGTCGTTCCTACACTAATTAATGACGTACCCGGTGGAATGCCCACCCCAAAAGGTAGGGGCATCAAAGCGTTTCCCACACTGATCAGGGCTGTTCCGACAAGGGCTAAGAGTTTACCAATGGCGGTAAATAAAATATCTAAAACCGTGAGAACCCCCCAAATAATCCCACAGATGAGAGCAGCAATATTGACCAAGTTCCACACAAACTGAACAACTTTCACCACCAGATTGGTAATGCCAATAATGCCTTTGAAGTAATTGGCAATCCCCTCCCAAGGGGTTTTAGCATTGAGAATCCCCCCGGCCGCCTCCCCAATCCCTTTGGCATCATCCGCCCAAGATCCCCCAGCCAGTGCGTTCGCCCAAGCCTCTGGACTTGCCCAGCCTTCTTCACTATTTCCCACCGCACTCAATACCGTAAAGGTTGCTAGGGCATTGTTCACCACTGGGAGTTTATTGCCAATCGCTCCCACCCCCAAGGCTGTCACCCCACTAATCCCTCCTTCAACCGCCCCCGTGAGTAGACCTTGACCAATGGCATCCCCAATCAATTCTCCTCGGTCTACCTCCGGTTGAGGAGCCTCGGGTTCCCCCCCATCAAGTACACTCTTAAAGAAACTGTAGTTTCCGACCTCCTCATCCCATTCAGGCACTTCATTCGGTTGGGTGGCTACCCAGCTATAGTCAAAAGGATCTTCACCCGGTTCAGGAACATCAACCTCATCCTCCAACTCATCCAGATTGGCTTCTGCGGTTTCCCCGTCTGTGGGAATCCCACTGCTGGGAATCATGGCTTCTGGATTGAGGGTAGGTGCATCCGGAATCCCCCCTAAAGTCTCCTCTGGTCCCGCCTCCGCCACCATCCCAGAGGTTTCACCTACCGCATCCTGAGCTTCACCCCCGCCATCTTTCTCGGCCGAGTCAGCCCCCTCTTCGACCGCTTCTCCTTGTTCTGACCCTTGTTCCTTGGCATTATCCGCTTGCGCCCCGGCCTGTTCTTTTTGTTTTTCCTCCGCTTCCTTGTCGGTGGCCGTTTTTTCTCCTTCCTCCCGTTGCACCAACAGCCCACTCAAAGCTTGGGGATTGACCTGAGCCATGGTCATCATCGCTTCTCCTTCACCCCCCACAGTAATGGGTTGGGTTTTTTCGTCCTCGGCGGCTTTTTCCCCACCGGGGCGAACCTCTAAAGACGTTGCTCCCTGTTGAACGGTGTGCCACGCTTCATGGAATAACAGTTCATCATCCCCCCGTTGTCCTGCCCCAAAGAAGATATGATTCTCCGTCGTAAAAGCTAAGGCTCCGAGTTCTCGACAAAGTTGATAGGATTCCTCGTCATCATGGACTTGAATATTTTCTGGATCTTCAATTCCTAAATAGTTGCGGAGGGATTCTTGTTCCTCTGGAGTGGGGGAGCCTCCACCACCACCCATGGCTTTTTGAATACGCTCTTCTAGGCTGGGTGGTTGTTCTCCTGCTTCTCCAGTCCCAGTTTCCCCCCCTTCAGTCCCCCCTGTCGGTTTTTGCTCTTCCCCTAGGGCTTCTCCCATTTGATCTTGAGTTTCTGGCGAGAAAGTCTCACCCATCATGTCTTTCTGTTCTTCAGAGGGGGCCTCTCCCTCTTTTTTGGGAGGAGGAGTTGCTTCTGCACCCCCTTCTGCCGCTCCTCCTGCACCCCCAGTTCCCCCCTCTGCTGCTTCGGCTAAACCCCCTTTCTCTCCGAGGGCTTCTGGGGCTTTCTCCCCTTCTCCTGCCATTTCAGGGGGCTTCTCTCCTCCCCCCGGAATTTCCGGGGCTTTCTCTCCTCCTCCGTCAATTTCCGGGGCTTTCTCTCCTCCCCCAGCCACATCTGGTAAGTCAGCTGCTAACTGTGTTTCTAGGTTGTTGGGCTGATCTGGGAGAGTCGTGGGGGCTGTGGGATTGGTTTTGGCTTGTACGGTGCTTTGTTCCGAGTGGTGCTTGTCTGCCACGGCTTGTGCGGCGACGCTATCGGCTTCTTGTTCATATTTATCACCGGGTTCCCCAACGACTAATTCGGCTTGCACTGGAACCCCTGTCACACTATGACCAAATTCTGTGGCGCGACTCATTTGGATAGCTAAACTGGGCTGAAGTTCAGGTTCACACTGAATGACTGAATCAGACTGCGGTATAATAGAATAACTGGAGGCTTGTTGTGATGAATCTTTTTGGGGTTGTACAGTCGTTTTCATTGATTCAGTCCTTTAATAGATTATCAGCTATAAAAAACCAATAAACATCAAGCTTAAAACTTGTCACAGGATTGATCTCACTTGAGAATGACCGTTTGCGCAAGTTTTAGAACAAGAAGGTGCTAAAAGTCCAAAGGTTGATTTATTGGTCGCAATTTATCGGTTTGACTGATACTCACTGAAAGCCCCGCCACCAAGACGTTGTTCATCATGCGGGACTTCTTGCAGGATTTAGGTGAACATCGTTGAAGGGAAAATTTTGGGGAGAATCAGTCTGGTGTCCATTGGAATAGTTTGTATTATCGCCGAGTTTTCTGGATTAGGCTATCTCCAAAGGTCGATAATTTGCAAGGTTGGGGAATGTGCAGCGACAACAGGCGAGATCAATCTAAACCTCGATAGAGTTGGTTCATCTCAAATCTTAATCCCAAACTGGTTAAAAGAACGGAATCCCCAGCTTCATAAACCACCACCTCCCAATCCTCCCCTTGGCGACGACGACATTCGACCCATTGCCGATCTTGAGCAATCAAAACATATTCCTCTAAAGTGGCGATTTTTTGATAATCTCGGAACTTCTCATCAAGGTCAAAGGCTTGGGTACTGGGGGATAGCACCTCCACAATCAGCTTAGGATAGCGCTTAAGGTAGCGATCGCCCCGATCCCGAGGATCACAAGTCACAAAAGCATCGGGATAGTAATAAAACTCATTCTGATAATTAACCCTCACATTACCCGAATAAAATCGACATTCCGAGTCTCCCAGATGATCGTCAATTATCTTCAGCAGATTAAAAGCAATACGATCATGATTATCCGTCCCCCCCGACATCGCATAGACCAAACCCCGTCTATATTCATGACGATGGGCGCTTTGAAGCTCTAAACTTAAATACTCTTCTGGGCTAACATAGTTTGGAACAGCAATCATAATAACCTCCGCTCAACGCTGCAACCTTGATCTCAATTATAGGTAGGGCTTGCTGAATAACTCTACTCGTGGGGCTAGGGAATAGGGAATAGATAATTGATAATTGTTCCCCCGCTCCCCTGCTCCCCCTCTCCCCTGCTCCCCCTCTCCCCTGCTCCCCATTCCCGATTGCCCAGCAACAAAAGCACCCCCCACAGCGAACCGTGAGGGGAAACCCAGACCTAATCTACCACTTCAGGATATTACAACCCCAGGGCAGAACGAGTTTGCGGCCCCACAATGCCATCCACCAGTAAACCCTGTTGAGATTGGAAACGACGCACAGCCGCCGCCGTATTCGAGCCATAAACCCCATCAATCGTCACAGCTAAACGGGTTTGCACTTGCCGCACCGCGTCCCCCGTTGAACCCATGCGCAACATCACGCCCCCAGTTCCCGGGCTTGTTGCACCATTCACCGAAGCTGTATAGGGGCCATAGACCCACCGACCGCTAGAAAGCTGTAACCAGTCGCCACTTTGAGCCACCACAGGCAGTAAAACCGCCCCATTGCGCACGGCAGTACAAGCACCTGTAGCAGAGGGTTGATTCCGAGCGCATAATGTTCCACCATTGGGCGTACTCACCCGACGCGCACGACCCCCACCCACGGGAGGCTGAGGCGCTTGAGCCGTCGTATAAGGACCATAAACCCAACGACCACTAGAAAGTTGTAGCCAGTCCCCACTTCTGGCCACCACAGGTAAGAGCGGCGCCCCATTGCTCACCGTCAAGCAAGGCCCAGAGGCAGAAGGCTGATTCCGAGCGCAGAGGGGGCTACCGTTGGGAGTTTGCACACGCAGGGCAAAAGCAGGCGCTGCCACCATTACACTGGTGGCTAATACCCCAGTCGCCAAAGCACCTAACCACACAGCACTAGGAATATGCCGCCAGTTGAAAAAGTTCAATGTCTCCAATTCATACTCAATCTGTTCGGTTTCTTCGTAACAAGCGTAAACGTGGCTTAAAGATAAAGTATCCATCCAAAAAAATCTCCTAAATGTAGCTGAGATATCATGTTGAGAACATCGGAGTCCGAGGGACTCGGAAGGATTGTAGGTATAAAAAAAACTTCAAAATTATCTATCCTTTACGGATCATTTTGAGACGAACGTTCTCAAACGTAGTTGCTTCTCAGTATTTCCACTACCTTCAATTCTAAAGTTTTTATCCCGAACTGTCCTCCTTTTAGAGTGAATTTTTGTGTAGTTGATCCCACCAGAAACCTCGTGACTTCCTCCCGACACTCCCCTATGACTGCGGCAGGCTACGGCAATGGGAGAGCGTGGGGCTATGGGCGCGGATGAACTAACAAATGCGCGGCAACTGTTCTCCACTCAACATATCTACAATACGGGTCGCTCCAATTCCGCTTTCTAGAGTCACTAGACCGAAAGAATCTGTTGTCTTTGCTGTCACAGTCCCAATAACAGCCGCTTGGGGATCAAATTGCTTTAAAATCCCCAGCGCCTGATCTACTCCATCAGGGGGGATAAAGGCAATAAATCGCCCCTCATTGGCCACATAGAGGGGGTCAAAGCCCAATATTTCACAGGCCCCCTGCACGTCTTCCCGCAGGGGAACAGCACGTTCTATGATGTGAATTTGCACCTTGGCACTACTGGCAATTTCATTCAGGGCGCTGGCTAGTCCTCCTCGGGTTAAGTCTCGTAAACAGTGGATTTCAACGCCAGCGTCCAGTAATTGCAAGACTTGGGGAGCAACGGATGCCGAATCACTCTCAATGGTGGTTTCAAAGGCTAATCCTTCCCGCACGGCCATGATGGCAATACCATGACGACCTAAATCTCCGCTTAACAGCACCTGATCTCCCACGGCGACGGAGAGGGGGGCGATGATTTGTTCATGTTCAATGATGCCAATGCCTGCGGTATTAATAAAAATACCGTCTCCCTTGCCCCGGTCTACTACTTTTGTGTCCCCTGTGACAATTTGGACTCCGGCTTGCTGGGCGGCCTGCTGCATGGACTGGACAACACGCCACAACAGGGTCATGTCTAGGCCTTCTTCTAAGATAAATCCAGCACTGAGATAGAGGGGACGGGCTCCACTCATGGCTAAATCATTGACGGTGCCATGAATGGCGAGAGACCCAATATCACCGCCGGGGAAAAAGAGGGGATTAATTACATAGGAGTCGGTAGTAAAGGCGATTTTCTCGCTGGGTAAGTTAAGGCGGATGGAGTCGTGGGGCGGGGTGGCAGCTTGGAAGGTGGGAGCAAACATCTGTTCTATAAGTTGGTTCATCAGTTTGCCTCCGCCGCCGTGGGCTAATAGGACTTGGGGGTATTGATCTAAGGGAATGGGACAGGAGAGGTTAAAATCGCTCATGAAATTGACGGCGGGGTAAGTAAAGGAGTGGTTGAGGGGAATCATGTTAACCTACCTAAGATGGCTTGGTTTAAGATGGAACGACCTCAGCCGAAGGTTTATATTAAAGCCTATACTGTGGCTAGCTGACTGGGCAAATACTGCAATCAAGGAGTGTTTTGATGAATGGGAGTGTCAATAATCAACTCCAGATTTTAGTGATTGGTGGCGGTGCGGCGGGTTTTTTTGGGGCGATTACGGCGGCTGGGTGTGGGGCTAAGGTGACGCTTTTGGAGGCGGGACGAGTGCCTTTGGGGAAGGTGCGGATTTCCGGTGGGGGGCGCTGTAATGTGACCCATCATTGTTTTGATGCGGCTTTGTTTTGTCAAAATTACCCTCGCGGGGGGAAGGCTCTACGGGGGGCTTTGACACGGTTTGGGGCGAAGGATACGGTGGCTTGGTTTGAGTCGCGGGGGGTCCGGTTGAAGGCGGAAGCCGATGGGCGAATGTTCCCGGTGACGGATGATTCGGGGACGATTGTGGATTGTTTACTGGAGGCGGCACGGAAGGCGGGAGTCCTGTTGCGGACGGGCTGCCCGGTGCAGGGGGTGCAACGGTTGGAGTTGGGGGGGTTTGAGGTGGGGTTGAAGTCGGGGGAGGGGTTACGGTGCGATCGCCTCCTCATCGCTACCGGAAGTCATCCCACGGGCTACCGTTGGGCCCAAAGCCTTGGCCATCAAATCATTCCCCCGGTTCCCTCTCTCTTTACCTTTAACCTCCAAGACCCTCGTTTACAAGGTTTAGCTGGATTAAGTGTCGATCCCGTCACCGTCCATTTACAAACCCCCGGCAAGCTAAAATTCAGCCAAACTGGCCCTCTCTTAATCACCCACTGGGGACTTAGTGGCCCCGCTATTCTCAAACTCTCCGCTTGGGGGGCGCGAGTATTACAAGAACATCAGTATAAACTCCCTTTACGGATTAACTGGCTCCCCGAATTTAACCCCGAAACCCTTCGTCAACACCTATTAGCGACTAAACAAGCCACCCCCAAGCGCAAAATCACCAATTCTTGTCCCGTTTCCCTCCCTAAGCGACTCTGGCAACGTTTTTTAACAACGGTGGGCATCGAAGAGCAACGCATTTGGGCGGAGTTACCCAAGACCGCCCTCAATGCCTTAGTACAGGAATTAACCGGGGGAGAATATCACATTTTGGGGAAAGGGGTTTTTAAGGAAGAATTTGTCACTTGTGGCGGGATTAAATTAGGGGAAATTAATTTTAAAACTATGGAAAGTCGTTGCTGTCCGGGGCTATATTTTGCCGGGGAGATTCTGGATATTGATGGCATTACTGGAGGGTTTAATTTCCAAAATGCCTGGACTACAGGTTGGTTAGCTGGACAAGGAATCGGGAATCCCTAAAATTCCCTGCTGTCCCATCCCTGCCCAACGGCATCCTAAATTTAAGAATTCTCCGTCTAATCGGGGTTAGACTTGCTTCCTCCCTTGCAGGGAGGGGATGAATAGCAACCAATAAACAAACTGAGCGATCGCGAATTCTCGGATGAGCAGCTACAATATTATCGGCCGTAACCTTAAACGCCAACAACAAAAACTATCCCGCAAGCAAAAGGGGAGTCAGAATAGAACTAAAGCTAAACAAAAAGTAGCTAAGGTTTATAGCAAGACGGCCCGTTGCCGTGAGGACTTTCTACACAAACTATCCCGCAAGATAGTCAACGAAAACCAAGTTATTGCTGTAGAGAATCTGAATGTAAAAGGGATGGTACGAAACCCCAAACTAGCCAAGGCGATTAGTGATGTGGGCTGGGGAATGTTTAGCACAATGCTTAAATATAAAGCGGAGTGGGAAGGAAAAACCTATATTGAGGTTGACCGTTTCTTTGCATCCTCTAAAACCTGCCACGTTTGCCTCAACCGAGTAGATAGTTTGTCGTTGGATATTCGTCAATGGCAATGTCAACATTGTGAGACTTGCCATGATCGAGATGTCAACGCAGCCCAAAATATCAGAAATGAAGCCTTGCGGATCTTGTCGTTGGGAACCAGCGATACTGCCTGGGGAGGGAGTGTAAGACAACCTGGCAAAACATCGGTTTTGTTAGATGCAGTTCCCGTTGAATCAGGAAGCCCCATCCTCGCCAACGGCAGGGTGGGGTAGTTCACAGGTATTGTTAACGATGGAGTGAGATGGACTGGAATTGAGTGGTGAGGTGGCCGATTGACCTGAGCATTAAACAAATTGAGTAGGGAATAAGAAATCGGGACGGGTTTTTAACAAAATGTTTCTCTCCCACGCAAAACATTCAAATTCCTAAAGCGGCTTGCACAAAGGACT
This sequence comes from Spirulina subsalsa FACHB-351, assembly GCF_026130165.1. Classification (GTDB taxonomy): domain Bacteria; phylum Cyanobacteriota; class Cyanobacteriia; order Cyanobacteriales; family Spirulinaceae; genus Spirulina_A; species Spirulina_A subsalsa_A. The sequence goes on from NZ_JAIHOM010000027.1 coordinate 26,801, forward strand.
GTAAGGAATTTCGTACCTCTCCTAACTTTTGGCCCCAAGGTTGTTGACGAGCGAGAAAAACTCGGGCGCAGTTGCGGCCGGGCATCCCGGAAATGGAGCCTCCCGGATGGGTGCCGGCCCCGGTTAAATATAAGCCCTCAATGGGGGTTTTATAGTCTGCTAACTCCGGTAAAGGTCGTAAGAATACCATTTGATCTAAGGTCATGTCCAAATGGTAATAATTGCCCTTATAAGCCCCTAAACGTTCTCCCAGTTCGGCGGGACTTTCTACACGACGGGCGAGGATGGAGGATTTTAAATTCGGGGCATAGGTGGCGAGTTTATCAATTACGCGGTCGGCTACTTGGTTTTTCAGGGTATCGGTCCATCCGGTGCCGTTTAAGCCTGTTCCGGCGGCGTTGCGGATTTGGTAGGGGGCGAAAAACTCAATCCAGAGGGTGTGATGGCCTTCGGGGGCCATAGTGGGGTCGAGGACGGTGGGACAGACCACGTAGAGGGAGGGGTCTTGGTCGGGAATTTCGCCGAATAAGCAGAGGGAGTGGGCTTGTTCTACATGATCTACGGAGTCGGCGATCAGGATGGAGCCAATCAGGTAGTTGTCTTGATGACCATAGCCCTCAAAACGGGGGGCTTGGGAGAGGGCGCAATCAATTTTGAGGATGGTTTCATTGTTGTTCACAATACGGCGGGCAATGCGTTGACGGAGTTGGGGGTCAGTGTCTTGTGGGTCAATGAGTTGGAGAAAGAGGCGTTGTGCGTCAAGGTTGGAAATGACACCTTGGGTGGCGCGGTATTCTTTGCCTCCGGCCACGGCGACTCCGACGGCTTTTCCGTTGTCGATGAGTAGGCGTTCCACGGCTTGGTCGGTGTAGATTTTCCCGCCGAGGGCTAACACTAATTTAACGAGGGCGGCGGTGAGGGCACCTGTTCCTCCTTTGGGGCGAGACATTCCGGGGGCGTGGCGCATGGCCATCATCATGGATCCGACGGCGATGCCTTTCTGGGAGGGGGGCGCGCCGATTTCGGCGGCGAGACGGGCGAGGGGGGCTTTGACGACTTCATGATCAAACCACTCGTTGAGGAGGTCGCTGGGGGAGGTGATCATGGTGCGGATAAAGTCGAGAACTTTGTTTTTGGAGCCGAGGAGGGCGCGTAGGTCTTTCAAGTTGTCTGACTCGAAGTTGCGGGCAATTTCTAAGAGGGCCATTGGGGGGGCGTTGAAGAGGGGTGCGATCGCCCGGGCTAGTTGTTGCCAATAGCGGGTAAACTCGGCGTACTGTTGGGCATCATGGTCACTATAGCGGGCAATTTCGGCACAGGTGGCGGCGACAGACTGATGGGCGAGAAAATAGTCCCCATTGGCTTGGGGGCAGAAGACGACGGGATCACAGGGTAGGTATTCTAAACCGTAGCGGGTGAGTTCTAATTCTTGCACCACTGGACCGAGGTGAATAAATTCATGGTCAATGGCACAGAGGTTAAATTTAAAGCCCGGTGCTTCCTTGGGCATCACTTCCTCGGTGGTGGCAGCCCCTCCGGGAACCGGGCGTTTTTCTAACAAGACCACCCGATATCCGGCTTTTAGTAAATAGGCCGCACAAACTAGACCATTATGACCCGCCCCAATAATCACCACATCGTAGGTTTCCATGACCTGACTTTCTGCTACAGTTGCGCTTTTCATTGACGCTTCACAGCAATGTGCTACCTAAGTAGTCTTACCCTCGCTCTGCGTCCGTTTAGAGTCTCCTAATGCCCTGTGGCGACTATGTTTCATGGTACTCAAGCCAAAAGCTTGTTGTCTTCAGGGATGTAGTTAAACATTGCCCATCGGAACTGTCGCCCCCCGGAACTGTCTAACTGCGCTCTCATCGTAGCTATTTCAACGGGTCTTGAGCCTATAGACTTCTCTATTTTAGAACAAAGCCATCCTAGTTGATAATTGTACAGGATCAACCCGGTTTTTTGGACAGTCGCCAAAACTCGGTTTCTGGGGTGCAGGTGATCATGAGACTCTATCCCTTGCCTCCTAACCAAAACCATAATAAACCCGCCACACCCCACCAGCCGACTTTAACAAGAGAGCGATCGCTTTATTACAATCGTGGATTCCTCGGGGGGTCAGAGATGATGGAAAGAGACGATCAGGCTATACTATCAGAACTGATCTAATTTCCATTTGCCCTGGAGTTATGAGTCCCAATATTAAAATTGTTCAACCGTCTGGAATTTTGGATAGCACCAAAGTGGCCGAGTTTCGCCAAGAAATCAATGAGAGTGTCAGAAATGGCGCTCAGATTATTTTGATTGATTTTAAGGATGTGACGTTTATGGATAGCTCTGGCTTAGGGGCGCTCGTTCTCGCGTTGAAAACTGTGCGGGCTGAACATAGGAAGCTATTTATCTGTTCGATTAATGAACAGATTAAGATGCTGTTTGAGTTAACCAGTATGGATCGGGTGTTTGATATTTTTGCCGATCGGGACGCTTTCCATCAGGCTACGGCTGCTGAGTCTTGAGGGTCATGCTCTCCAGCCTAAAATTTAATTTCCATCAGAGATAAATCATCCTCAAAATAGGTGAGGGCATTCATCCGTTTTATTTTTTCGATCAGCCAATCTAAATTTCGTTCAGGCTGGGCAAAGTAGGACTGTAACTGCTCAATGAAGCGGTCAATGCCCCATAGATTCCCATCGGGGGCGTTAATCTCGTAAATGCCATCGCTGAAGATGTAGAGACAGGAGTCTGGTTCAATTTGACAGGTGGCATCAGTATATTCAACATCGGGGAACATTCCGGCTGGAAAACCGGGGGTTTTGAGCTTTTGTACCAAAATTTCCCCTAGGGTCGTGCTACTGAGCAGAAGGGCTGGGGGGTGTCCGGCACTGGCATAGATTAACTGCTGCGATCGCCGATTATAAACCCCGTACCAAATGGTGAAGTATTTATCATTGCGGGCGGTCATTTGAAAGGTTTCATTCAGACCGCGCAGGACTTCACTCGGCTGATGATAATTGACCTGAATCAACCCCTTAGAACGCAGTAAATTAATAACTGCCAGGGAGGGCAAAGCTGCCCGCAAACCATGCCCCGACACATCCAACAAATAGACGGCTAAATGATCCTCATCCAGCCAAAAATAGTCAAAACTATCTCCCCCCAACTGGCTAGAAGGAATAAAACGCACATCCACCGCTAATCTCCCATCCTCAAAGGGTTCTGGTAAGAGAGAACATACATACTCTGCGGCTTCTGCTAATTCGGCTTCTAGAATGCGCTTTTGATATTGGAGATCACTACTTAACTGATGGAGACGCAAACCGGAGCGAATGCGCGCCTTGAGTTCAAACATTTCAATCGGTTTACAGAGAAAATCATCGGCCCCGGCATCCAGACCTTCTACCCGGTCTTCCACAGATCCTTTAGAAGTAAGCAAAATAAAAAAAGTCGTCGAAAGTTGGGGCGTAGCCTTAATATGACGACAGACCTCTAGACCATTCATCTGAGGCATGACCCAATCACAAATGACCATAGCCGGACAAAGTTCTTGGGCTTTGGCGAGTCCTTCCACTCCATTTCCTGCTACGGTCACTTCATACCCTTGGCGCGTTAAGGTACGTTTGAGGAGGAGTTGAATCGCAGGATCATCATCAACGATTAGAATATGCGTCATGGTACGGTGATCACTTCAGGAACGTTAGACGACAGCAGGTTCTTATAGCAATCCTATGTTAGTTTTGACGACTTGACCAAAATTCATGGGATACAAGCCCCGCCCCTTTCTCGTTTCGAGACGCTGTGGGAACGACTCGGTTTGGGGCAAACCTTTTAAGGCGGCTTGGTCTTAGCCTATGGCTTGCCCCCAGTGCTATCATACCCCCATGCTAAACATCACCAGAGAACCCCTCAAAGACAAGGAACACAACAAGGGGGCAGGGATAGGCTACCGGAAATTTGGGGTTAGAACCTCCCCCTTCTAAGGGGACTTTAGATTAGTTCACTGAATCCTATGATATATATGTTATCATAGAAGTCCATCGGAGACAGAAAATGCTAGTTCTCGAATTTAAGGTTTACGCCAAACCCAATCAATTTCAAGCCATCGATGAAGCGATTAGAATTTGTCAATTTATTCGCAACAAATCAATTGCCTGGCAAAATTAATTAGCGATGCTTCTTGGTATCAATTCCGATTGTTCTTAGAATATTTAGGAACGGTGTTTGGTAGAATTACAATTGCTGTCAATCCTGCCTATCTAGAAATGCTTCTGCTTACCCAAAGGCTTCTCTTGGCTATTCTCAAACAAGCTTACCGTCAAGTCCCCACGGAATTAAGAATCCTCAAGCGGACTCTGGCCTGGTTTAACTCCCTTTATCTCCCTGAGATTGAACAAAAAGATTGGTTACAGTGCGAACTCGCCTTAGCCGAAGGCCTGACCAATGCCATTCGTCATGCTCATCGGGACAAACCCCCAGAAACCCCGATTGATCTTGAAGTCACGGTTGATGATCAACAGATTATCCTGCGGATTTGGGATGCTGGCGCGCCCTTTTCCCTCCAGCAGTATCTGAGGGAACAAGCGGACCCCATGAATACCCATGCGGGGGGGGGACGGGGTTTAGTGATTTTACAAAAAATCGCCGATGTGTTGGAATATAATCGCACAGAAGACCAGCGTAATTGCTTGTTAATTGTGAAACAATATTCAAGGGCTAATGAAACCTGTGATGAGGAAACCTGTTAAACTGTTATGAGTTATACGTTATGAATCCAGTGGTTTCTGCTGAGTGGTTGGTGAACCAGTTGGACAATCCACAAATCGCGATCGCGGATTGTCGGTTTCAATTGGCAAACCCCCAATGGGGGCGGAATCAATATCAAGAAAGTCATATTCTTGGCGCTTATTATCTCGATCTAAATCTAGATTTATCAGCCCCGGTAGGACAGTCTATGCGGGGAACTCACGGGGGTCGTCATCCCTTGCCTGATTCAGCCTCCTTTGCCGCCAAAATGGCTCAGATGGGGGTGGAATGGGGGGAAACGTGGGTCATTGCTTATGACGACTCAGCCATGGGTTTTGCAGCCCGTCTGTGGTGGCTTTTACGCTACTTCGGTCATGAGCAGGTAGCTATTCTCGATGGGGGATGGTCAGGTTGGCTCAATCAGTCTTATCCTGTCACAGCCGATTGTCCGCCCCCCCAAACTGGGACGTTTATCCCCCAAGCGCAATCCCATTGGGTGGTGGACTATCAAACGGTACTCACTCGGAAGGATCAGCCTACTGTCACCTTAATTGACTCACGAGATGGCGATCGCTACCGAGGAGAACGGGAGCCCATCGACCCCCAAGCGGGTCACATTCCGGGTGCCGTGAACATCCCTTGGCGAGAAGTTTGTACCGCCGACGGTCATATCCGTCCCCTCGCAGAACAACAACAACGCTGGCAAACTATCGGGACTGAACAGGAGATCATAGTCTACTGTGGTTCTGGAGTTACAGCTTGTGTGAATCTCTTATCGTTAGAATTAGCGGGTATTCCCAACGCTAAACTTTATGTTGGTGGCTGGAGTGATTGGTGTTCTTATCACCTCTCGGCCTAACATCTTAACTTCTTATTAGATTCGCTCAACTAAACCCATTCCTGAGATCATTAAGATCGAGCTTATTCAGTCCCTCGTGATAGAACATTTTGGGGAGAGTTGCCCCTTGTTTTATTCACAGGTAGAACTCTGCTGTATAATGTTTCTTTTATCCCTAAAATCTAAACTCTAATCTCCTAATCTTCTTATTAGGTATTATTTTTATGCGTTTAACAGAGAATCGTCTGTCTATTTTTGTAGACGGGAATAATATGTTCTATGCTCAACAAAAGAATGGTTGGTTCTTTGACCCCAGACGAGTTTTAGAATATTTCAAAAACCGCAATAATGTCACCTTAGTAAATGCGTTTTGGTACACCGGATTAAAAGATCCCCAAGATCAGCGAGGTTTTCGGGATGCCTTAATTAGCCTAGGGTATACCGTCCGCACAAAAATTTTAAAGGAATATTATGATGACGTATCCGGTCGTTACTCCCAAAAAGCGAATTTAGATATAGAAATTGTGGTAGATATGTTTAACACCTGCGAACAGTATAATCGGGTTGTTTTATTTAGTGGTGATGGTGATTTTGAGCGAGCCATAGAGTTATTAAGGTCAAAAAACACTCATATCACTGTTGTTTCTACCGAGGGCATGATTGCCCGAGAATTACGAAATGCAACAGATTGTTATATTGATTTAAATGATATTCGTGAAGATATCGAAAAGATGGATTATTAATCCCCAACCTTGATCCGTTAAGCTTCCTATTACCGATTCCCTGACCTGTATTCATTCAGTCGAAAAAAAACATCTTGATCGCTCGTGGTTTTTCAGGATAGCGAGCGCTCAAGATGGTTTGGGATACTACTGTGGGTGATGTTGTGCCGAAACAATGGACTTTAGCGGGCTGTCTCTGAGTTATTTCTCAGATTCTGCATCCGTTGTCGCATTTGAGCCGCTTCTTCGGGGTTAATATTCCGCAATCCCGTACTTGGACGACCCATCCGAGAATTGCTATCGCGGTTCATGCGCCGTTGTTGGTGCATTTCGTTCATTTGACTGCGTTGTTCCGGGGTCAAGATATTGCGCATTTCCAACATGGATTGAAAGCGCAAGTTCCCCATTTCTTGTTGCAGGCGTTGGATTTCATTATGTTGGGCGCGTAATTCCTGTTCCGAGGCTGAACTGCTACCCATTAGTTCCCGCATCCGTTGGTGAGCCGCTTGCAGGGTTTGCCGACTTTGGTTCATTTGGGTGCTGTTGCGTTCATGAATGGCGCGCATTTGTTGCCGTTGGTTTTCATCAAGGTTGAGGGTTTCCATTAAGTGGTCATGATTGGGGCCTTTCTCTTCTCCCCAATTCCCTCGTCCCGGTCGCATTTGTTGGGCTTGTAAGCCATTGCCCGACTCGTTAAACAGGGGCTGTGCTAGGGCAATCCCTCCGGTGAGGGTGAGGAGAGCGACTGTCAAGGCGGAGACTCTTTGAATATTGTTCATTGTGATCCCTACTGATTATGTGTATTAATTGGAGGTTTCTGTTTCAAAGTTGGCGAGACTGAGCCAACTCTGATCCCAATTGCTGGTCAGGGTTTCGGAGTTAAGGGTTTCGGTGTCCCAAAGAGTGAGCATGAATTCTTCAATCTCCTGTTGTTCAGATTCAGTTAGAACCGGACTGACTCGATTTAGGTTCAGTCGGGGAACAACTATCCAAGTTAAGAGGGTACTAGCTGCAATGAGCGCACCCCCCATCACCCAAAGACGACGCGGACGATGAATCGATGAGGAACTGGGAGAGTCTATGATTTGCCGCATCAACCGTTCCTCTAAGGTGGGATCGACCTGTGGGGGAACAGGACGATATTGTTTTAAGAAGTCCACTAAGTCGCGGTTGGGGTCGTTGTTGTTGTTCATGGTTCCTCCTTCCTCTTTCACAGGGACACACCTTCAGACTGAAGCAATTGCCGCAACGCTTTACGGGCGTGAAAGAGACGAGATTTAACAGTTCCAAGGGGAATGTCTAAGATTTTCGCCACTTCCTTTTGAGGGACATCTTCGAGATCGTGCAAGACTAAAACCACTCGATGTTCGAGATCTAATTGCTTGAGGCCTCGTTGTACCAAGTCTTGGTAGTGGAGTCGCAAAAGATCCGGGGTGAGTTGGACTGGAGCCGTGCGATCGCTCAAAGCTTCCTCGGTCTGTTCTTGACGCATTACGGCAAATCTACGCCGTTGATCTTGGGCAACGTTCCAAGTAATACGATACAACCAAGTGCCGAAGGTGGAAGCCTGACGCAGTTTGGACAATCCTTTCCATGCTTTAAGAAAAACGTCTTGGGTTAGATCGTCTAACATGGCATTCCCACATAAGGAATACAGGGTAGAGCGCACACGCTTTTGATACCGTTGGTAAAGTTCCTGGAAAGAGGTGCTGTCACCTTGCTGACATCGCAGCACTAATTCGCGATCGCTCATTTGTGTGGAGTCATTGGTTAACACCTCTCGCATTTCCCTCACCAGTCAATTGTGTAGGTTTAGACCAAGGGGGTTCCGAAAAGGTTCAATTTTTCGATCCTCTTTTTTAAAGTGCTTTAGATCACTATTTACTTGTGATCTATATCACAGTCAAAAGAGCCTAAAGTTGCATTGAACCAGAGATACTAGGCACAACCGACGGTAATCAAATTCACTGGAAGATAGGATTAAGATCAGTGCGTTTTCCAGAAAAGCAGGGAACAATAGGGGTATCAGCATCAGAAAAGTAGTAGTGCAACGTTAAACAGGGACTCTCAGGGACAAGATGCTCAATCGTCCATGAACTGGTAGAGCTTAGTAGTTTAGTAAATGGGGATTTACCGAACTGCATTAGGACAAAGCTCAATATCCAAGCTCAACAGCTAAGAGAACTGTACTACTACTTTCTTTTTCTCCCCTTTTCAACAGATCAGTGGCTTGCTGGCTTTTAGGGATTAAAGAGGTTTTGCCAGATTGGCTGCTCTTGTATTCTCCTCCTGAAAACGACACAATCAACCTTAACCCCCCAATGGTTAAAACTGGGGGGTTTTTCTTTGTCGATCATGTTTTCTTGAAAGCCCCGATACTTGAGGACGTTCTGTCAGGGTCAATCTCTGATTGGCTAGACAAGAGTCTATGAGGAAAGAATCCACTCGCCTTTAGGCAGTGGATTGTCAAGGTTGTAGGATACAATGGAGAACGATTCTCAGGTTCATCTGGTGGAGTGGAGTTTGATGGCAGTTGGTCAAAATACCCTATGGGAGAGATTTCTCCAACCCGTGATCCGTCCTTTGATTAATGAGGCGGAAATTAATCAACTCTATGAGAGTATTGATTGGGACACAGAAGGCGATCGCCTACGCAACCCCAATGTCTCCTATCCAGATTATTACACCAGCCAAAACTTTCACGGCATCGCTGAAGGGTACTTGAATCCTCGCGCTGCTGTCACCTATGATCCCATTACCCAGTATGTTCTCCCCCCCAATGAACTCTGGGTACGTCAAGGGTTAATTGAACAAATTGGTGGCACTCCCCACCGCATCCTTGATTTAGGTTGCGGCACTGGTTCCACGACTCTCTTGTTGAAAAAAGCGTTTCCCCAAGCTACGGTGATTGGGGTAGATTTATCCCCCTATATGCTGGTTATGGCTGCCTATAAAGGGGAAAAAGCGGGTTTAAGGATTGATTGGCGACAAGATAAGGCAGAAAGTACCCAGTTCCCTAGTCAGTCTTTTGATTTAGTAACAGCGTCCCTTCTGTTCCACGAAACTCCCCCCGAGATTAGCCAACGGATCTTAAAAGAAGCTTTTCGTTTGCTGGTACCAAATGGACAAGTTCTGATTCTCGACGGCAATCAAAAAACCCTCCGTTTCAGCAGTTGGCTGACAGAAATTTTTGAAGAACCTTATATTCAAGACTATGCTCAAGGAAATCTAGATGCTTGGATGGGAGCGGCCGGGTTTGAAGGGGTGAGAACGGAGGATTTGTGGTTTCTCCACCAAATTACACGAGGTCTAAAACCCCATCCGGCTCGTTATCCTGAATCTCCGGTGAATTTCTCTGGGATGCCTTTTCCTGCGTAAGGGGATCTGTTCAGGAATGGCTTGCCACTGGGGGATAAGTTCGCTATAATGGGAAACGGTTTGCTACCATGCAACCGAGAGGTTGTTCCAATGCTCTCTTAGCTCAATTGGCAGAGCAACTCACTTGTAATGAGTAGGTTATCGGTTCAAGTCCGATAGAGAGCTTACTTTGTAATCGTGACCAGATATAGGCTTGAAGAATTGACTCAATCCTTAGTCATCTCAATTTACCAGAAGAATCTTTGATTTGATCAATTCCGGAACACACCCGCCCAAAAACGGCGAAATCTAAAGGATTGACCCGGAAAGCGACATAAATTTTTCACAATTGCTCTCTATCGTTAGAAGGAGAAACTCCGACAGAGCGTTTTAGCTGCCATGAAAACCTTGGTGAACACTTCTCCTTCTTCTCTACCTACCCTCTCGGGTTATACCCTCTTAAAACCCCTGTATGTGGGACGTAAAACATCGGTTTATCGAGGGATTCAAAACAGTTCGCAGCGTGGAGTGGTGGTGAAAATGCTCTGTCAAGAGTATCCCAGTTTTAGTGAATTAGTCCACTTCCTGAATCAATACAAAATAACTAAAGACTTAGCGATTCTGGGGGTAGTCCATCCCATTGCCTTAGAACCCTATGGACGAGGTTATGCTTTAGTGATGGAGGATTGTGGGAGTATATCGCTCCAGCAGTACATTCAGCAGCAAACACTGTCAGTGGAAATGGGATTGGCGATCGCACAGCAATTATGTCAGATTCTGCACCATCTTCACCAGCAGGGTATCATCCACAAAGATATTAAACCCGCCAATCTATTAATTCATCCCCACACCCATCAGATTAAGCTGATTGACTTTAGTATTGCTTCCCAACTGCCCAAAGAAGGTCAAGACATTCAAAATCCCAATCAACTAGAAGGGACTTTATCTTATATTGCCCCAGAACAAACTGGGCGGATGAATCGCGGCATTGATTACCGTACCGACTTTTACAGTTTAGGAGTCACCCTCTACCAACTGTTCACCCGACAACTCCCCTTTAACTGCCAGAACCCCTTAGAATTGGTGCATTGTCACCTTGCTCAATCTCCCCCTTCTCCCCAAGAGATTAATCCCACCATCCCCGACCCCCTCTGTGCTATTATCCTCAAACTGATGGCGAAGAATGCTGAGGATCGCTATCAAACGGTTTTGGGGTTAGAATATGATCTGACTTACTGCCTTGAACAATGGCGTAACTCCCGCAAGATTCAGCCCTTTGAACTGGGACAACGGGATAGTTGCGATCGCTTTTTAATCCCCGAAAAACTCTATGGTCGAGAAACGGCCGTAGAAACCCTTCTGAATGCCTTTGAACGAGTGGTTCACCCTTTAGAAGAGAAAAAAGCGGTGGAAATGATGCTGGTGGCTGGATTTTCTGGCATTGGCAAAACGGCATTGATTCAGGAAGTCTATAAACCCATCACTCGTCAAAAAGGCTATTTTATTCAAGGCAAATTTGACCAATTTCAACGCAATATTCCCCTCTTTGCCTTTGTCCAAGCCCTACAAGATTTAATCCGACAACTGTTAGCGGAATCCGAGGTAGAACGAGAACAATGGAAAGCAGAGATTCTGGGGGCTGTGGGAGAAAATGGACAAATTTTGCTAGATGTTATCCCAGAATTAGAGCAAATTATTGGCCCTCAACCGCCCCTTGTTGAACTGTCGGGTAGTGCGGCACAGTATCGCTTTAATTTAGTTTTTCAAGAATTTATTGCCATTTTTACCACCCCTGACCATCCCCTCGTGATCTTTTTAGATGACTTACAATGGGCAGATTCTGCTTCCTTGGCTTTGCTCAAATTGCTGATGGAAGGGAAGGGGGATTTACTATTATTAGGGGCTTACCGGGATAATGAAGTGTCTCCCAGTCACCCCTTTAGGTTACTCATCAAAAGTTTAAAAAAAGCCGAGAAAACTGTCAATCAAATTAACCTCACCCCATTAAACGCTTCAACTACCCATCAGTTGGTCGCTGAAACCCTCCATTGTTTTATGAGGCGATCGCAAGGGTTGAGTGATTTTATCTACCATAAAACTAAAGGGAATCCCTTCTTTATTACCCAACTCCTCAAAGCCTTATACAGTGAAGAAAAGATTTGGTTCAATGAGCAGCAAAGGATTTGGGAATGGGATCTCAAGCAGATTCAAGGGCAAACCTTTAGCCATGATGTGGTCAACTTTATGGCGCAACAAATTCAAAAACTGCCCGTCATGAGTCAACAAATTCTCAAATTTGCGGCTTGTATTGGCAATGAGTTTGATTTAGCTACTCTAGCCATTGTAGTTGAGCAAACCCCCGCCCAAGTGGCTCAACAGCTTTGGGATGCCCTACAAGAAGGGCTGATTTTACCTCAAAATGAGGGCTATAAGGTTTATGGAGATTTAGACGAGTTAACCACCTCTAATGAGTATTTAGAAAGCCTTACCTACCGCTTTCTCCATGATCGGATTCAACAAGCGGCTTATTCTTTAATTCCAGAAAACAAAAAGCACAGCACCCATTACAAAATGGGTAAAATTTTACTTAAAAATCTTTCAAAACAAGCCCAGCATGACTCTATTTTTGAGATTGTTAATCATCTAAACTTTGGTCAATTTCTCCCCCTTGAACAAGAGGAGCGAAATCAAATCGCCCAACTGAATTTATTCGCTGGACAGAAAGCGATGCTGTCCACAGCCTACGCTACCGCTATTCAATATTTCCAACGGGGACTAGACTATTTAGACTCTATTAATCTTCAGCAAAATAGTTGGGTAGAGCAGTATCAATTAAAACTTGATTTGTTCTATTATTTAGCGGCTGCTCAATTGAGCAATTCTCAATTAGATAAAGTTGAAAAAACCATTAAAACCTGTATTAATTTCATTATATCCCCTGTAGATCGAGCAAAATTCCATGTCTTGAGAATTGTTAGTTTTACACTGCAAGGACGTTGTGAGAAAGCTATAAAATCGGGTCTTTTAGGCTTGGAAGACTTAGGGATTACCATTGATCAAAACAATCTAAAGCAAGAAATTGAGCAAGAATTTCTAGGGATTAATTCCTTTTTAAATGATCGTACAGTAGAATCTATTTTACACTTACCCGCAGCTACCAATCCTCAAGTGATCTCTGCTATTCAATTACTCATTGCTTTAGAACCGACGATCTACATTATCGGCAACTTGGAACTTTACACCCTTGTCTCTATCAAAGCAGTTCACCTCTCAATTATCAACGGAAATACTCAAGAATCTGTTAAAGCTTATGCCAATTATGGCTTACTGTTAGGCTTACGAGATAAACAATATCAACGCGGTTATGAATTTGGAGAGTTAGCGGTTCAATTGAGCGATAAACTGGAGACTAAATCTCAAGAGTGCAAAGCTTGCTTATTACTCGGTTCTTGGATTCATCCCTGGGCAAAACCTATAGCTGGGGCAGCTGAGATCAACTACAAAGGCTTTTTAGCGGGGATGGATAGTGGCGAGATCCAGTTTGCGGCTTATAACTTGATGGGAAATATTTATAATCGCCTGTTTGCCGGGGAAAAGTTAAGCCAAATTGACCAAGATATTGAACAATATTGGCAGATTGCGGAGCAACTCAAAAACGAGTTATTATGGGTAGTGTTAGCGGGGGCAAAAGTCTTTATTTCTCAGGTCAGCCAAAGTGTAAAAGAACAAAAAGAGGATGTTTTCCTCGCTCAAGCAGAAGCCCGAATTAAAGAGGGCGAAAGTTCTGAGAGTTGGTTAGCTATTGCCCTGTATTACTTACTAAAAATGCAGGGGGCTTGTATCAGTGGAAACTTTAAACAAGGATTGGAGTACAGCCAAGCTGCGAAGAAAAATATCAATGCAGTGGTTGGTTTTACTACCTTTAGTTCTTACTATTACTACGGTTCGTTAATTCTCCTCAACTGTTATCCAGAATTATCTGCTCCTGAACAAACAGAAGCGTTAAAAACTATTGAACAAAATCAGGAACAATTAAAAATCTGGTCAGAACATTGTCCCGAAAACTTTTTACATAAGTATTTATTAGTTCAAGGGGAACAGTATCGCCTGCAAGGAAACAAAGCACAAGCCATTGATTGTTATGATCAAGCTATTGCCGAAGCAGAGCAAAATGGCTTTGTGCAGGAAGCGGCTTTAGCCCAAGAATTAGCGACCCAATTTTATCTAAGTTGGGGTAAACCAAAAATCGCCGCAACTTATTTGGAAAATGCCTATTATAGTTATGGGCGCTGGGACGCAAAAGGCAAAATCCAGCAACTGGAAAGCCAATATAGTCACTTACTCCCCCTCAATCCTACGCCCCTTGAAATTACCCCCAGTTCTACCCTCAGTTCAAGTGTTGTTCATAACATCACCACCGCTCAAGAAAATCCCCAAAATCTGTGGTTTGATTTGCCTGCTGTGATGCAGGCATCCCAAGGGATTTCTCAAGAGATTGAACTGGAAAAATTGCTGGGTAGTTTGATGCAGTTAGCCATTGCTAATGCAGGAGCCCAACGGGGTTGTTTAATACTGCGAGAAGAGGGAGAATGGTCTGTGCGGGTACAAGCGACTTGTCATGATAGTGAATTGCTTAATACTCCCCTGAGTCAATATCCTAAACTGCCTCATCGCTTGATTGAAACGGTGATTGGGAATCGGGAAGCGGTGGTTTTTGATAATCTTAGTCAAACACTTTCTTGGGGTAGCGATCGCTATGTTCGTCTAGAACGGCCTCAATCGGTTCTCTGTGCGCCCATTCTAGGTCAAGGGAAACTGATGGGGATTCTCTACCTAGAAAATAACTTAACCCGAGGGGCCTTTACTCGCGATCGCCTACAAATTTTACAATTCCTCACCAGTCAAGCGGCCATTTCCCTCGAAAATGCCCGTCTCTATGAAAAAATTCAAAACTATTCCCACACCTTAGAGGCAGAAGTCGCCCAAAAAACCCAGGCCTTACAACACAAAGCCCAAGATTTAGAAAAAACCCTGCACCAACTCCAACAAACTCAAGCCCAATTAATTCAGTCTGAGAAAATGTCCTCTCTGGGGCAGCTAGTGGCCGGAATTGCCCATGAAATCAACAATCCGATTAGTTTTATCAAGGGCAATATTACCCACCTTGAACAGTATTTAAACGACCTCTTAGAATTGGTTAGCCTCTATCAAGAACAATATCCCCACCCTGGCCCCATGATTGAAGACCACCAGGATAAAATTGAACTGGATTTTCTGGTGGAAGATAGTCCGAGAATCCTGCAATCCCTAAAAGTGGGGAGTGAACGAATTCGGCAAATTGTCCTGAATTTACGCAACTTCTCCCGTCTTGATGAAGCGGCCATCAAAACCGTGGACTTGCACAGTGGCTTAGAGAGTACCCTATTAATCTTACAAAATCGCCTCCAAGCTAGCCCCACAGAACCGGAAATTCAAGTGGTCAAAGAATATGGGGTTTTACCGGCCGTGACGTGCTACCCCAGTCAACTGAATCAAGTGTTTCTGCATATTCTCACCAATGCCATTGATGCCATGCGGGAACATTCTGCCCCTGATGCGGTGTCTCAAATTTGCCTACGCACTGCCCAAACTAGCCCCCAAGAGGTGAAAATTGCGATCGCCAATACCGGAACTTATATCCCTCCCAAGCTGCAACAACGCATTTTTGACCCCTTTTTCACCACTAAGCCCGTGGGTCATGGCACCGGGTTAGGATTATTCGTCAGTTATTCCATTATTCAGCAACATGGGGGCAGTTTAAGCGTTTCCTCCAGTCCTGAGCAAGGGACTGAATTTGTGATTAGCCTCCCCCTGAATTTTTTCGGAGAAAATTGATCGAGTCAAAGTCTCTATAATGGGGGGGTAATGGTTATCAATGCCCTATTGTATGAAGACTCAACGCCAATTTTGGGGAACAGTGCGGACTTATCTATTATTGAGCGGAATTGCGATCGCCATGCTATTCCCCCTTCTCTGGTTAGTCAGCACGGCCTTTAAATCCCCCACAGAACCCATTTTCGGCTTCCCCCCTCCACTCATCCCCCAAAACCCCACCTTACGCAATTTCCAAATCGTCTGGGAAACCTACCCCTTTGCCACCTATTTATTGAATAGTGTCGTCGTAGCTGTATTAACGGTGGGGTTAAACCTACTCTTTTGCTCCCTTGCCGCCTATCCCCTCGCACGACTGGAGTTTAAAGGACGAGATTTCATTTTTGCCCTCATTGTCTCCACCATCATGATTCCCTTCCAAATCGTCATGATTCCCCTGTTTATCCTGACGGTGCAGTTAGGACTCCGCAACAGCTACCTCGGGATTATTTTCCCCTCCATTGCCTCCGCTTTCGGAATTTTCCTACTCCGGCAAGCCTTCCAAGGTGTTCCCAAAGAATTAGAAGAAGCGGCCCGCATTGATGGAACATCAGAACTCGGTATCTGGTGGCACGTCATGATCCCAGCGGTGCGTCCTGCCCTGGTCACCCTCGCCATTTTCGTGTTTATTGGCTCTTGGAGTGATTTCCTTTGGCCCTTGATTGTCATTGATCAACCGGACTATTACACCCTCCCCTTGGGAGTCGCTACCCTGGCCGGAACCTTTGCCCTCGATTGGCGTTTAATGGCGGCCGGATCCGTGATTTCGATTATTCCGGTGTTACTGGTCTTTATCTTTGCCCAACGTTACATTATCCCCACCGAGGCCGGAAGTGGGGTTAAGGGTTGACTATTCCCTATTCCCTATTCCCCAAACCACAGCCTACAAATGAATGCGACCATCGGGGAGAATAGCGCCGGAGAGTTTCGCCCCGGTGAGTTTAATAAACAGGCGATCGCCTTTGCCCACCTTAGCATTGCGTAAATCCGCCTCCCGAAGGTCTGCCCCGCTAAAATCGGCCCCAATTAAGTTCGCGTCTTGGAGATTCGCCCCGCGCAAATTAGCCTGTAACAGATTTGCCCGGAACAAATTGGCTTGAGATAAATTGGCCGATTCAAAATTAACTCCGTGGAGAAATGTATCACTCAAATTGGCCCCGCTAAAATCCGCCCCCTGAAAATTGCGTCCTGAGAGGTCTTTTTCCGTTAAATCAGCCCCTTTAAAGTCTTGGCCACTGTAGTCAGCATAGTAGGGTCTACGGTAGTGGGGTTGAGGAGTGGGGTCATTGTGGGGGGTATGGTGCGATCGCCTCGTTTCCGAAGAAGAATCCCCATTGGAGGTGGGAGAAGTGTAGGAGGGGGTAGTGTAAGAGTGCGATCGCCGACTCTCAGAATGCTTCGTCTCGTAACAGGGATCCCAATCCGATCGAGGAGTAGAATAACGCTCATGGGGTCGAGTATAAGTCGAACGAGTAGCCGAAGAGTACCCATAGGCAGAATACCCCGAATTAGAGGCCCCATAACTCGCCCCAGAAGGACGACTATAAACCCCCGTTTTCGGTTCTACCACCGGATTAGACCGTTCAATTGACCGCAAATAGTCCCGCGCTTCATTAATCGCCTTGAGCTTCTCCACCGCCTTCTGTAACAATCTAGGATTATCATTAGGAATACGGTCAGGATGCCAAATAAAAGCCAAGTCCTTATAAGCTTGGTTCACTTCTTCCAACGATGCACCGGGTTCTAACTCCAAAACCTTGTAGTAATAATCCATATGGTTTCTCATGCCCCCCTCCTTGGCATAAACCCACTATAACCTTTTGCGGGGAACTGCACACAGCAACCCAGCCCATTCTGGATGGGTAAGATTTCTTGAACCGCCAAATTAATCACTGTAGGCATAAGCATCATTGATAAGTGACACTGGTGCAAAGCATAAGATCATCCTATAAGCGATCCCCATATTGTGACAACTTTTCGCCAAAATTACGGAAAAGTTTAATAATTGGATGACCTTTCCCCTCCTCACTCCCTCCAAGAGCTTAAATCGGAATTAAGATTCTCTCCACTTGCCAAAATCTTGATCAACAGGAACATTTACTTATTAATGCTCTTGGTATAGTAATTAGAAAGATCCTTCCCTACATCCTCTTTCCCCTCCTGTGGAAGGGGAGCTAGGAAAGGATTTCTGCTGTTTTTCTTATCCCCCACACCCTAAATTATGTTTGATTTAAGCGCCCAACTCATGCCCTTATATACCAAACTCATTGGCGGGGTATTAGTGGGCTGGCTCTTAGGTCGTATTTTACCGAAATCCACCTGTACAAACTTGGGAAAATTTCTCTTTTGGGTAGGAGTTCCTTTGGGTAATATTATCTTCCTCCGTTGGGCAGATTTATCCAATACCCTATGGATTTCTCCCCTCATTGCGCTGATGGCCATTATATCAGGAGCAACCTTAGCGGCCATCTGGTTAAAATTGCAGTCTCAAGAGTGGACTTCCCCTCGTCAAGGGAGTTTTGTTCTCACTTCTATGGTGGGCAATACCGGATATTTAGGCTATCCCATTGTTCTCACCCTTGCTGGAGAACAACATTTTGCTCTAGCCTTATTTTACGATATGTTTGGAACGGTTATTGGAGCCTATGGATTGGGAGTGATTTTAGCGGCTTATTTTGGCAAAGCCACTAAACAACATTGGCAATTGTTTGTGGAAACACTCCGTAATCCCATTTGGTGGGCGTTTGCCTTTGGTTTATTCTTCCGTCAAGTGGTGTTACCTACCCCAGTTGAAAGCACCCTGAAAGGCATTGGTTGGGGGGTAATTAGTCTCTCGTTGGTCTTAATTGGGATGCGTTTAAGTCAATTATCATCCTTCCGTCAATGGCGTTCCGTTTCCATTAGTTTGGGCATTAAAATGCTGCTGATTCCCCTAATTTTCGGGCTAATTTTAGCCGGATTGGGGATTCATGGAATGACTCAACTGGTCTTAGTCCTACAAATGGCTATGCCCCCTGCTTTCGCGACGCTGGTTTTAACGGAAACTTATGCCTTAGATTGGGAATTAACGGTCAGTGCGATCGCCATAGGTTCTATCGGGTTACTCCTAACCCTTCCGATGTGGGTGTTTTTATTCGGTTAATGGTGGGTCTTCATCGGCTATGACTTTGGGTTCTAACTCCCGCAGAATTGTATAAGTTGGCGTTAATAACTCGATCTGAGCTTCAGTGCATAAATCCTGTATATTTTGGTGCAGTTCTGAGTAAATTTTCTCCATCACGGTGGGGGCATTTGTATAGGCGTTCAATTCATATAAAACAGCGTGGGAATTCAGTTGACGTTGCAGGACAAAACTGGCGGGATCGCTCAAAATATAACGAGTCTGTGCGGCTGAATTGAGCAAGACTTTATGGATAATTTGCCAAGGGACTTCATAACTAATCTGAACGGTGGTATGTAATAGGAGGGGCTGTTTTTTCTCCCGTAAGGCGGTGCTGTAGTTAATGACAACCATCTGGTTTAAAAGATGGTGGGGCAGGGTGACAATTTCATTTTTAATGGTGCGAAGGCGAACACTAAATAGATTCTGCTCTAAAATGGTGCCTTTGAGATCCCCGATTTGTACCCGATCGCCTAGGGTATAAGGACGATTGTAGGTGAGAAAAAATCCGGCGATCGCATCCTGAATAAAATCCCGACTCCCCCATAGCCCAATCCCTAGCAACAACAGGAATACACCCATTAACAAGGGCGAGGCAATAAAGGGCAGGAAGGGATAAGCCAGAACAAAAGCAAGTGCCAGAATCCCCACTCGCGCTAACTGGTAAGTGGGGAAAGCCCAACTAGGATCAAATTGTTCCAGTTTTATCTCTTCTTGGGCGACTTTTAGCGTAAATTTATGGGCAACTCTCAGGAGGATGGCGGTGATGAATAAAACAACCCCTAAGCCAATTAGTTTTAATAATTCTGCCCAAAAAATAGGGCTAAAAATGCCTAACGTATAGCCCAAAAACTGTACGATTTGCCAACCGATGCCCTTCGTCCAAGGAAATAGGCATAAAACTAGGAGGACATAAAGAGTCAGCCAAATTAAGGATAATCCTAATTTAAGCCATTGAATGCCCCTCAAAAGCCAATTATGCACGCGCTGGGGGTTCAAGATTTGTTGATTTTGAATGGCTATCCCTAGGCGTTTTTCTTGATAGGAAAGGTTAACTTTTTTCGCGAATAAATTGACTTTTTTGTTAATTTGTGATAAACCGAGGAAGAGTAGTATGGTGGCCAGTGCTGTCCATAAACCGCTAATCACCAGATTCTGAACGCTACGTTCTTGGCGGTATTGACGAATGGCTCGGTCGAATACGACTAAGTAGGTTCGGGCTAACTGTTGCCTTGTTTGCTCTGGGGCAGTTGCATCAAGTTCGGTGAGGGTGAGTAGGACTTGATCGCCAATCGCTAGGTTAGTCATATCTCCCACTTCTTCCTGTCGGAGGGAACTGAGGGGGATAGAGAGGTCATTAGCGGCTTTAGTGAGGCGATCGCTCGTTGTGCGGGCCCGTTCCTGTACCGATAATTCCCCGATGCCCTGCTGGAGGGTAAAGAGGGTTTGATCTCCGAGGACGACAGGGGCTTTGATGGGTTCAGTTTCCGTAAAGGGAGTTTGGGTTAAACTGACCACTGGAGTCACTAAACAAAAGAGGGCTGTCAGCAGTCCCAACAGCCAGCTTTTCCAGCGTGAATTAGGTATTACAAGAGAGTTCATAGACCGTAATGGGTAAATAATAATCAACCCCAACCATTGCTAATTGTCACCTAAAGATCGTGATCAGGATTAAGTCCTGCTTCTCGCAGCAATTGTTCTAAACGTTGGTTGCGCTGTCGTTCCTGTGCCAACTGTTCAGTAACTGTTTGTTTGGCTTGCCGTTCCTGTGCCAACTGTTCAGTAACTGTTTGTTTGGCTTGCCGTTCTTGTTCTAATTGTTCAGTTATAATAGTTAACTGCTGTTGGACTTCCAGATAATCGGCAAAGGGTTGACCATCAGGACGATATAACACCAAATGATCCGACGAGAGATCAAAGCGAATGCCCAAACGAGGGGAAACCCAACCATTGATCGGTTCAATGATATCTAACCAAGCCTCAGCACGTAACCATCCCGTTAGGTTATTATTTTGGGGGTCAAAGAGATAGTATTCCTCCACCCCGTAGCGGTCATAAAACAATAATTTGCGGTTCATTTCTTTTTTAGTGTTACCCGGAGAAAGAATTTCAAAGACGACTTGCGGGGCAATATTATTCTCTTGCCACTGTTGATAAGAGCCTCTCTCTCCTTTGGGGACACCAAACGCCACCATCACATCGGGTGCTTGACGTAATTTATTATTCCCTTGTACTGGATACCACAATAAATCCCCCGCGATAAACACATTAGGATCTTGAGCCAATAACCACGCTAAATTATGGTAAATGACAGTAATCCAGCGAAATTGAAGGGTATTATCGGCCATAGGTTGTCCATCGCTTTCGGGATAAATGATTTCGCCATCGGTTGGGAGGGGGAGTTGTGTCACCATAGTTGTTATCCGGTTTACACCTAATGCTGTTGATATTAGCTCACCTTAACGCTAATCCAGCAAGGGGAGAGTATAGAGTTCTGCGGCATGATAACCATGGTTCTGGATATTTTCCTAGATTAAGAGAGATGAGCGATCGCACATTTTATGTGTTTAAAGTAGATGTTGTGCGATCGCCTATAGTTCCTCTGGGTCTAAACCGAGCGATCGCAACCTTTCCGCCAGACGTTCGGCTCGTTGTTCGGCGGTTTCGGCTCGTTGTGCCAGACGTTCAGCCCGTTGTTCAGCCATTTCGGCTCGTTGTTGGGCAGCTTCTTCAGGTAACAGGACTAAACTCCCTTGGGTATCGTAAAACCGCAGCCAAATTGCCTCCTCCCGGTCAATGGTTCCCGACCAAGTTCCCAGCCAAAACCCCAAGCTTTCACACCACAACCAACCTCGCTCATTGGCTACCAAGGGCTGATACCCTTGGGAACTTTCTAAATGCCATCCCTGCAAAGAATTGGCTACAAACGGGTCAAATACAAAGTAATCTGGGGTGCGGAATATCTGTTCATAAATATCCTTTTTGGTTTCCTGATCGACTCGGGCGGTACTCGGCGACATCAACTCAACAATCACATCTGGATAGCGACCCCCTTCCTGCCATACTACCCAACCCTGTCGTTCTGTGGTGCCATCTACATCTAATACGGCAAAGAAATCTGGGCCTCGGAAATCTCGGTTCCTTGCTTGTTCGCTGCTGTAGTAAATGAACATATTCCCGCCCGTGTAGAAATCATGGCGATCGCTCCAAGCCTGTTGCAATGACCGGATCAGGACGTTCATGGCAATGCGGTGACGGTTACTTTCCAAAGGCTCTCCATCATCAAAAATCAAATCTGTCGGCGGCATGGGGGGTTCCCATTGCGTTTCCGTAGCGGTTTCGGGGCTAGTATTGGCAGTGAGTTCAACTGACATTTTCGGTTCCCCCGTGTCTCGTATTTCTCAGTTGTTGATGATTATATCCCCATTTAAAGTAGATGTTGTGCGATCGCTTTATAGTTCCTCTGGGTCTAAACCGAGCGATCGCAACCTTTCCGCCAGACGTTCGGCTCGTTGTTCGGCGGTTTCGGCTCGTTGTTCGGCGGTTTCGGCGCGTTGTGCCAGACGTTCGGCCCGTTGTTCGGCAGCTTGAGCATTTTGGCGTTCGGCTTCTTCAGGTAACAGGACTAAACTCCCTTGAGTATCGTAAAACCGCAGCCAAACGGCCTCCTCGCGGTCAATGGTTCCTGACCAAGTTCCCAGCCAAAAGCCCAAGCTTTCACACCACAACCAACCTCGCTCATTGGCTACCAAGGGCTGATACCCTTGGGAACTTTCTAAATGCCATCCCTGCAAAGAATTGGCTGCAAACGGGTCAAATACAAAGTAATCTGGGGTGCGGAATATCTGTTCATAAATATCCTTTTTGGTTTCCTGATCGACTCGGGCGGTACTCGGCGACATCAACTCAACAATCACATCTGGATAGCGACC
>NZ_JAIHOM010000028.1 GCF_026130165.1 Spirulina subsalsa FACHB-351
ATGACGGATGGGGCAGGCGGGATGACGGGCGGGGCAGGCGGGATGACGGATGGGGCAGGCGGGATGACGGATGGGGCAGGCGGGATGACGGGTGGGGCAGGCGGGATGACGGGCGGGGCAGGCGGGATGACGGGTGGGGCAGGCGGGATGACGGGCGGGGCAGGCGGGATGACGGGCGGGGCAGGCGGGATGACGGGGGCTTCAAAGGAGAACCCGGTGAGGGTGTTGGGCGTGTTCAGGGTGATTGTGCCGCCCGTAATGTTTTTGGTAACGTTGCCAAAAGTAAGCCAAGCTGAATCTACCGTGAGATCGAGCTTGCCCGTAAATGGGGTTGATGTGCCGTTCACATAAGCGTTGCCCGTAAAATCATTAGTACCGATGGATTGAAACATTGTTGTAGTAATAACACCGATGGCAAGATTACTGTTGTTTCCTGCGGCAAATGGCCCGGTATAAACGCCAAAGGGAGTGATGAGTGTCCCAGTTGGATTTTGTATAACATCCAATAAATAATCACCAGAAACATTACCCCCAGTTACATTAATGGTGACTTGCGCTTCGCTGGGTGTTGGGTTGCTTAAAACAGTTCCCAAGCCAATTACACCTGCTACTGCTGAATAAAGAACGGGTTTACCTAATCCTTGAAACAAAGAATCGAGTTGAAGTAAATTCATTGTGAGATGTTGTAGTTTCTAATGTGAACAGTAAGGTGGGAACCGTCTGGGGGTTAATGCTGCTGTTTCTAGCAGATTTAGGTACAGCAGCATTATTGCCAACATGAGTTACGGATAGGTTTAGCTCAATAAAAGAGCGCGAATGCAAACGTTAAAGATCTGGGCTTTTATCCTTGCGGCACTGGTCTCCTAAAGTTGGATCACTGGTTTTTCGTTGACTGAAACCCTTGTACAGCACACATTCCAAGAATCATCCTACTTTAACAAGCCAGTGCCATCCTTGCAAACCCCACCACCATAATTACCCCATTCAATTTTCTTGATTGGAGAATCGCTCATGTAGCTCACTTCATGCTGTTTCCGGTCACGCCGAAAAATCGAGAGGGTATAACAATCTCCAGTATCATCCGTGAATCCCAAATACATACTGCCACCATACCAAGCGGCGGGTCCTTGAGCGTCAACCTGAATAGTTCGCGTGAAGGGACTTGATGCCGAATCAACGACTTGAATGCTGTAAACCTTTGCATCATTGTTGGCAACTATACACTCGGTCAGATTGTCATGCCCCTTGAGAGTGACATATTCATTCGCACTGAGTGAACTGTTTGCGGTCGCGGAGCCATTTTCGCCGCAGCTATTGACCTGAAACTCGGCTGGTGTTGCCGCTAACGCACTGGGAGCAGCCCCCAGCAATACTGTACAGACAATGGCCAACGCCATCATCGCGGAGAGAAGTTTTTGACGTAAAGTTTGCATGGGTTTAGAAACCTCCAAAAAAATAAACAAACAAAAACACCGGATGAGCCAAACGCTCACCCGGCAAAACCTGAACTCAGCCAGTGAATATTTTGCGACGAAAGAATAGTCTTGGGTCGCGGGTATCGCCCCCCTTAAACCAAGGGCAACAGTCTCCCCCCCCCTACAGCCATCAGCATTTCAGCCAACACCCCCGCCCCACTGAAGAGCAACGCAGGAGCGCAACGAAACACAAATTTCTGGCGATCGGAGAATATCAACACGGGAAAATAATCAAATACCAACACATCTCAATTTAAGCTAACCAAATAACCCTCGTCAAGACAGTGTGATCAAACTCACACCGCCATGCCATGGTGATCCTGATGCTAGTCGTCACATCCCAGTAAATTAGGGGATAGAAAATTTTGAACAGGACATTCAAAATCTACGAGAGATGGGCAGATTGTGATTTATGTTTTCGTTGTGGCTGCTATCATTGAGGGAAATAATTTAATTGTTGGTGGGGCAACGATGAGCTTGGTGATTTCAGGAAATATAGTTAGTAATACTTCACCAATTTTAAATTTAGCGACTGTTGGAAACTTAAACCTATTGCAAGAAATTTATGGGACAATTCTGATTCCATGTGCGGTACGAGAGGAATTGTTGGATGAGCGAGCTGGGCAAACAGTGATCACAGCCGTTCAATCAGCAACTTGGTTGGAAGTTCATTCAGTGCAAAATCAACAATTAGTTGCTGAGTTAATCCCTCGTGTTAATATTGGTGAGGCGGAGGCAATTCCACTCAAGCAAATTTTAGAATCAGTCGCGAAATGCAGATATTTTGAGTGAAGCGAACGATTGACATACTCACCGTGCTAATGACAAGCAATCTACGCAGGGAAAGGCATAGTTTGTCTAGCCTAAAAGTACATAGTGCTTAAACAGTACATCCAAAACCAAGAAAAGCCGCCCTAGAAGGGCGGGGTTTTAAACCCATTTTTCTGATAACGACTGTACTAAACGCCAGCGATCGCTAATCGGCAATTGCAATGCCTGGGTTTGTAGCTCTTGTCGTGTCATCAGCCAACCTGCCAGAGGGAGATTCATCAATTTGCCTCTCCCCTGCTCCCGACTCCCTACTCCCCGTCCCAACAACTGTTCACATTTATTTAACAACGTCCCCCCCCGTGATAATATTGCAGATGGCTCGGTTTTATCTGGATCGTAAGTCTAGAGAACATCTGTCGTATAAAAACCCGTGAACTCTCCTGAACCCTCACTAGAACCCACCTCCTCCGTGGAGGACACTGCCACCGAAGCATCCACCAGCGAGAATTCTGCGGCTTCTGCCGGAGATTCAATGGAGGAATATTACAAGCTTCAAAAAGCCTTGTATCTTGTGACATTAGGGTTAACGGCCTTTATTTTTATCTGCGTTTCGATAGCCTACAGCCTCAACACAGGCCTGAATTATTTAATCGGTGCTTGTGTCGGCGTGGTGTATCTCCGAATGTTAGCTAAAGACGTAGAGAAAATTGGGGGACAGAAACGGAAGTTAGGGATAAACCGCTTGGCTCCGATTATCGGAGTTTTATTAGTGGCTACACAACTGGACCAGTTTCAGATTGTCCCCATCTTCCTCGGATTTATGACCTACAAAGCCGCCATTATTGTCTATGTGCTGCAAACTACCCTCTTGCCAGCACAGCGATAAATCCCGTACAGAAAGCCTCGTTTTCGCCAAAGTCCGCGTCGTGAGCGCCGTTTTTCTGGGATGTAAATAAAGTAAACAGTGTTCCCCTCCGGGGTCAACACCTAAAGAATGGGGCTAACCCCTAATGATTGGGTGAGCGTTCTTCTGCTGATAGTCAGCCGAAAGCGCGCCCGGGTTGATGCTGTTTTGCTGTTGTCTTAAGTTTACTGAAGTTCTGGGGAAAAACTCACCGCATGGAAATTCTAGATGGTTTGAGCCTTTTCAATACCTTCCCCCTAGCTGAATTAGAAGTCGGCAAGCATTTTTATTGGGAAATTGGGAATTTCCAATTACACGGGCAAGTCTTCCTAACTTCTTGGTTTGTCATTGCCCTGTTAATTGTCGCCGCCCTAGCTGGAACCCGTAATATCCAAGTTCAGACGGCTCCGAAGGGCTTCCAAAACCTGATGGAATACGCCTTAGAATTCATTCAGGATCTGGCCAAAAATCAAATCGGTGAAAAAGAGTATCGACCTTGGGTGCCATTTATTGGTACTTTGTTCTTGTTCATCTTTGTTTCCAACTGGTCAGGGGCGTTAGTTCCTTGGAAGCTCCTTGAAATTCCTGGAGGCGAGTTAGCGGCACCAACCAACGATATTAATACCACCGTTGCTTTGGCACTGCTTACGTCTTTAGCTTATTTCTACGCTGGTTTTAGTAAGCGTGGGCTGGGCTACTTGAAAAAGTATATTGAACCCACCCCCATCTTGCTACCCATCAATATCTTGGAAGATTTTACCAAACCTCTTTCCCTGAGCTTCCGTCTATTCGGTAACATTTTGGCCGATGAATTGGTCGTGGCGGTGTTAGTGTTCTTGGTGCCGTTGATTGTGCCTTTACCTGTGATGGTGTTGGGACTATTTACGAGTGCGATTCAGGCGCTAATTTTCGCCACCCTCGCTGGTGCGTACATCGGGGAAGCGATTGAAGGTCATGGTGGGGAAGAACACCACTAACAGGGTTCTTCTGTTAGTCGGTTGATCAGTCCAAGGATCAAAAAAACTGGTCAAAAAAACTGGTCAAAAACACCCATTTTTAAACAGCAGGTTCTTTAGAGTCTGGCTGGTTGCATAGAAACAACAATTCAAACATTGAGTCAAAGGAAGGAAAGATTATGAATCCTACAATTGCTGCTGCCTCCGTAATTGCTGCCGCCTTAGCTATTGGTTTAGCGGCTATTGGGCCTGGAATTGGTCAAGGGAATGCAGCCGGACAAGCGGTGGAAGGGATTGCTCGTCAACCCGAAGCTGAAGGGAAAATTCGCGGCACCCTGTTGTTGAGCTTGGCTTTCATGGAAGCACTGACCATTTATGGTTTGGTGGTGGCTCTGGTGTTATTGTTCGCCAACCCCTTTGCTTAATTCATCCGCTCGACGGGGTTAAGGCTTCGTCAAACCTAAAAAAAGTAGAGGCGTAGTGAGCTACGTCTCTACCCTAAATTCGGAACGTTAAGCTATAGGTTTGATCAAAATGATGCACTGGACAGTTTTATTGGCTACAGAAGTGGCTGAAACTGTAGCCGAAGAAGGCGGGGGATTGTTCGATTTTGATGCAACCCTGCCCTTGATGGCCATTCAATTCGTGGTTTTAGTGGCAGTCCTAAATGTCCTGTTTTATAAGCCATTGGGGAAGGCGCTGGATGAGCGAGAGGAGTTTATCCGCACCAAACAGCAAACGGCACGCGATCGCCTAGCCCAAGCCCAAACCCTCGCCCAGAAGTATGAGCAGGAATTGGTGGATGTTCGCCGTCAGTCCCAAGATATTATTGCCTCAGCCCAAAGCGAAGCGCAAAAAATTGTGGCGGGCAAAGTGCAAGAAGCACAGCAACAAGTCCAGCAGCAGCGAGAAGCGACTGCTCGCGAGATTGAACAGCAAAAAGCGGAAGCCTTTGCCTCGTTAGAAGGACAAGTAGATGCTCTGTCGCACCAGATTCTAGAAAAACTCCTAGGGCCGGAATTAGTCAGATAACAGGATTGAGAGAAGGAGCATGGGCATAGTTTTTTATTTAGCCACGGAAGGAGCAGAGCGTGGCTTTGGTCTGAATTTCGATATTCTAGAGACCAATCTCTTTAACTTAGTCATTATCATTGCAGTTCTGTTTTATTTTGGACGGCAATTTTTGGGGACGATTCTTTCCCAACGCCAAGCCAGAATTAGTGAAGCGATTCAAGAGGCAGAACAACGGGTGACGGCGGCGGCGACCCAATTGGCGGAAGCCCAGCAAAATCTCGCCCAAGCGCAAGATGAAGCGAAGAAAATTCGAGCCAATGCGGAAGCAACGGCGGAGCGGTTGAAAACGGAAATTTTAGCCAAAGGTGAGGCGGAAATTGCCCGGATTCAAGAAACGGCCGCAGCTGACCTCAGTACAGAACAGGATCGGGCGATCGCAGAATTGCGTCAACGAGTGGCAACGCTGGCATTGGCCAAGGTTGAAGCCCACCTCAAAGATCATCTGGATGATTCAATCCAAGGTGAGTTGATTGACCGTTCTATTGCTCGCATCGGAGGGTAACGCCATGAATAGCACATTGTTGAGCAGTGAAATTGCCGAACCCTACGCTCAGGCGTTGATGGCTCTTGCCCAATCCAAGGGTCTGACCGATGAGTTTGGTGATGATTTACGCTCCCTAGAAGGTCTATTAGAGGCCTCCCCGGAGTTGGGGTTTTTTATCAGCAGTCCGGTAGTGAAAGAGGGGGATAAAAAAGCGATTCTCCACCGTGTGATGGGCGATCGCACCAGTCCCTACTTAATGAACTTCCTGATGCTACTCGTAGACAAGCGGCGCATTGTGTTTTTAGAGCCGATTGTTGCTCAATACTTGGCCTTGTTGCGCAAGTTAAACAACGTCGTACTCGCTGAAGTCACCTCAGCCCGGGGACTCAGTGACGGGCAAATTCGCTCGGTGATTGACCGGGTGAGAGGGATGACCCAAGCCCGCGATGTGGAATTGAAAACCCAAATCGACCCCGAGATTTTAGGGGGCGTGATTATCAAAGTTGGTTCTCAGATTATTGATGCCAGTCTACGCGGACAACTGCGGCGTATTGGCATGAGTTTGAATGCCTAGTGGCAACCCCTTGTAAAACACAATCAATATAGAGAAACATGGTTAGCATTAGACCAGACGAAATTAGCAACATTATTCGCCAGCAGATTGAATCCTACGACCAAGATGTTCAAGTCTCTAATGTAGGGACAGTTCTTCAGGTTGGGGATGGGATTGCTCGGATTTATGGCTTAGAAAAAGTCATGGCCGGGGAATTGGTCGAGTTTGAAGATGGCACCGTGGGCATCGCGTTGAACTTGGAAGAGGACAACGTGGGGGCGGTATTGATGGGGGATGGCTTCGGGATTCAAGAAGGCAGTACCGTTAAAGCCACCGGAAAAATCGCCCAAATCCCCGTGGGTGACGCGATGGTAGGTCGGGTAGTGGATGCTTTAGCTCGTCCCATTGATGGCAAGGGCGATATCCAAGCCACCGACAGCCGTTTAATTGAATCCGGCGCACCGGGGATTGTCGAACGGCGCTCGGTGTACGAGCCGATGCAAACCGGGATTACGGCTATTGATGCCATGATTCCTGTGGGTCGGGGTCAACGGGAGTTAATTATCGGCGACCGTCAAACCGGGAAAACGGCTATTGCTATTGATACCATCCTCAACCAAAAAGAAGAGGATGTGATTTGTGTCTATGTGGCCATTGGTCAAAAAGCCTCTACCGTGGCGCAGGTGATTGGTGCGCTGGAAGAGCGGGGGGCTTTGGATTATACCGTCATTGTGGCAGCTAATGCTAGTGACCCGGCTACCCTGCAATATCTCGCCCCTTATACTGGAGCGGCGATCGCAGAATATTTCATGTATCAAGGGAAAGCCACCTTGGTGATTTATGATGACTTGTCCAAACAAGCCCAAGCTTATCGCCAGATGTCCCTGTTACTCCGTCGTCCCCCCGGTCGGGAAGCTTACCCCGG
Organism: Spirulina subsalsa FACHB-351; assembly: GCF_026130165.1. Classification (GTDB taxonomy): domain Bacteria; phylum Cyanobacteriota; class Cyanobacteriia; order Cyanobacteriales; family Spirulinaceae; genus Spirulina_A; species Spirulina_A subsalsa_A. The sequence continues at coordinate 7,143 of NZ_JAIHOM010000028.1, forward strand.
AGACGTTTTCTATCTCCACTCTCGTCTGTTAGAACGGGCGGCGAAACTGAGTGATGACCTAGGGGGTGGTAGCATGACCGCTCTGCCGATCATTGAAACCCAAGCTGGGGACGTTTCGGCCTATATTCCCACCAACGTGATTTCTATTACCGACGGACAGATTTTCTTGTCCTCTGACCTGTTCAACTCCGGTTTACGTCCGGCGATTAACGCGGGGATTTCTGTGTCCCGGGTGGGATCGGCGGCGCAAATTAAGGCCATGAAACAGGTGGCTGGGAAGCTGAAATTAGAACTGGCTCAGTTTGATGAGTTGGAAGCCTTCTCTCAATTTGCCTCGGACTTAGATGCAGCGACTCAAGCTCAACTGGCACGGGGTCAACGTCTGCGGGAACTGCTCAAACAACCCCAATATTCTCCTTTAGCTGTTTATGAACAGGTGGCCATTGTGTACGCTGGGATTAACGGCTATATGGATGATGTTCCGGTGGATCAAGTGACCCGCTTTACCCAAGGCTTCCGGGACTACATCAAGAACAATAAAGGTCAGTTCGTTGAGATCATCAAGTCTGAGAAGAAACTCACGGATGCCGCAGAAACTATGCTGAAAGAGGCGATCGCTGAATTTAAGCAAGCCTTCTTAGTGTCCGCTTAATGGCCATCAGAGGGGAGGGAGGGAAGGATGAGGGATGTCTCCCCAAACTCCCTAGATCAGGTTTAGGGCTTGAATCTAGGGCATCGATTTAATACTTCCCCATCCCTCCCCTAGCCTGCTCAACTCTGGATTCTCAACTACTGTCATGCCTAATCTAAAAGCTATTCGCGATCGCATTCAGTCGGTCAAAAATACTCGTAAAATCACCGAAGCCATGCGTTTGGTGGCCGCCGCCAAAGTGCGCCGCGCCCAAGAACAAGTTACGGCAACTCGTCCCTTTGCCGACTGTTTAGCCCAAGTCCTCTATGGACTGCAAAACCGTCTCCGTTTTGAAGATGTAGACCTGCCCCTGCTCAAAGAGCGGGATGTGGAAACCGTCGCCATTTTGGTTATTTCTGGCGATCGCGGTTTGTGTGGCGGCTACAACAACAACGTGATCAAACGGGCCGAAACCCGGGTCAAGGAACTGCAAGCCGAAGGTGTAAAACATCAATTGATTTTAGTGGGACGGAAAGCGACTCAATACTTTGAGCGCCGGGAAGCCCCTATCAGCCAAACCTACACCGGATTAAACCAAATCCCCTCCGCCGCCGAGGCCTCGAAAATTGCGGATTATTTACTCTCCCTCTTCCTCTCAGAGACGGTGGATCGGGTTGAATTGATCTACACTAAATTTGTGTCCCTGATCAGTTCTCGTCCGGTGGTGCAAACCCTCTTACCCTTATCTCCCCAAGGGTTAGAAGTGAGAGATGATGAAATTTTCCGACTCACCACTAAAGGGGGAGAATTCAGTGTCGAGCGGGAAACGGTGCCCTCTGAAGTGAAAGCCTTACCCAAAGATATGCTCTTTGAACAGGATCCAGTTCAGATTTTAGACGCGCTGTTACCCCTGTATTTAAATAACCAGTTATTGCGCGCTTTACAAGAATCCTCGGCCAGTGAATTGGCGGCACGGATGACGGCCATGAACAACGCGAGTGACAACGCCAGTGAGTTAATGAAAACCCTCACCTTGTCTTATAACAAGGCTCGTCAAGCGGCTATTACTCAGGAATTGCTGGAAGTGGTGGCTGGAGCTAACGCGCTGTAGTCTAAGGGAGCAAGGGATTTTATCCCCCATCAGCAGTAGGGTGAACGGTTTCACCCTACTTTTTTCGGTCTATTTTTTTCTCAACTCACCACTAAAACCTCTGGACGGATGTATTCAAAAGCCGCTTGTAGGGCTTGAGAACGATTTTGAATCTGATGGATTTGGGGGACTAAATGGGGAGCCATTTCGAGTCCTTTTTTAGCTTTACGGGATTTGGTCAGTTGCTCTAACTCTAGTTGTTCAAGGCGGTTCTGCACTTGTCCGGGATTGGCGACGATCCAAACTTGACGATGATTGGCGATCGCATCTTGAACAATGGATTCAATGGCTAGGGCTGCTGTTACGCCAATAGTGGGAACTTCGCTTAAATCCAAAACTAAAGCCCGATACTGCTTGACGTGCGCCATCCGTCGGGTGATACTCTTAGCCGCCCCAAAACTCATCGGACCTCCTAACTGCACGAGCAAAATTTCCCCCTGTCCTTGAGTGAGAATTTCCTGTTCCCTCGGGGTCAAGTTATGGCCTTGAGTGGGATCGGTAATGGCGTGAATGCGATCGCTCTGTAGATCAGTCAGGCGCTTAATCGTCAGCATATTCGCCACAAAAGCCCCCACTAAAACGGCTGTGATCAAATCCACAAAGACTGTTAACAATAGCACCAAATACATAATACCCGTCCCCTTGAGGGACAGGCGAGGGGAGCGTTTAATAAAGCCCCAGTCCAAAATATCAATACCTACCTTGAGCAACAATCCGGCCAACACAGCCAGGGGAATTTGCGCTGTTAAGGGGCCCGCTTGCAAGACCACGACAAGCAGAATGAAAGCGTGTATCATGCCCGAGAGGGGCGTTTTTCCTCCCGATTGTACATTGACCACCGTGCGCATAGTAGCCCCAGCCCCCGGTAAACCGCCAAATAGACCGGATAACAGATTCCCAATCCCTTGACCGATTAACTCTCGATCCGAATCATGCTGGGTGCGAGAAATACTATCGGCCACCAAAGAGGTTAACAAGGAGTCAATCGCCCCCAATACCGCCAACATCAGGGCATAACGGAACATATCCGTTAATTCATTGAGGCTAAAGGTGGGGAAACGGGGAGTCGGAAATCCCCGAGGAATTGAACCAATCCGCTCAAGGGGAACATCACTAAAAAAGACCACTGAGACGATGGTCACGACCACTAAAGACACTAAAGGGGCGGGGAGAATCTTATTAAAACGCTTCGGCATAGCATAAACTATCGCTAAAGTCAATAGTCCCAGACCTAAAGCTACCCAGTTAGGTTGTGCCAAGTAGTTAGGCAGTTGTTCCAAGGTATTGACCACCCCCCCGGGTCCGGTATGACCTAACAGGGGCGGGATTTGCAGCAACACGATAATCACTCCAATCCCCGACATAAAGCCAGAAATCACCGTGTAGGGGATGAGGGTAATATACTGTCCGAGACGCATCACCCCGAAGAGGATTTGTAAGACACCCCCCAACATGACCACGGTAAAGGCCATCGCCAGTCCGGTGTCTGGGTGTCGGGCTACAAGGGTAGCAATTACCGTCGCCACTACCACCGTCATGGGGCCTGTGGGGCCAGAAACTTGGGTCGGCGTTCCCCCGCAGAGGGCAGCAAAAAAGCCGACAATCATTGCGCCATAGAGTCCGGCGATCGCACCGGCCCCGGAAGCCACCCCAAAAGCTAGCGCCAACGGCAACGCAACGATAGCGGCCGTTACCCCCCCGAAGAGGTCGCCACGCCAATGGCGAAAATGAATATTGTTTATTGGGTTAAACACAGTATTTTGAGTCTTGTTTCTTACGAGTTATCAGACCATGTGCTTAGTATTTTCTAACGTTTTGGTCACTTTTTGTAGATCGCTTCGAGATGCTACGCGAACAGCACCCCTCTAGATAGGACTTCGGATCTCCCTAACGGAAGACTAACACCGGGATGGTACTACGGCGCAAGATTTGGACTGTTGTACTCCCGATGATTAAATGACGGATGCGGCTGTGTCCGTAAGCCCCCATGAGTAGGAGGTTTATGGATTGTGCCTGAACATATTCTGCGATCGCCGTTTCCGGATTGCCGATCCTCAGAGAACATATCGGGTCAAATCCTCCCTGACGCGCCCTTTCTCCGGCCTCATCAAGTCGAGCATGGGCAGTTTTATCCTCCTCCCCTTTCCCCACCGTCACAATATGGAGTTCTAGCCCTTGAAAGAGGGGAGATTTTAGTAAAAAGTTCAAAACGTTCTGACCGCTTGAACTGCCATCATAGGACAATAAAACCCGTTCAATGGTCTGAAAATCTCGCGAAGTAATCAAACAAGGATGACGACTAGAGCGGACAATTCGCTCGACATTAGCCCCCAAATGACTAGAGGCAAAATCCGCCGTTTGTCCCCGTTTTCCCAAGACCATTAAATCAACTTGTGGCTCAAATTGTTCGAGACAATCGAGCAAAAAACCCGTTTCATGGATCGATTGAACCTCCTCCACCCCATGACCCATTAAAACCGCCTGGGCATCCTGTAAAATTAACTTGGCTTGTTGATGATCTAACTTCGCCTTTTCATATTCCAAACTCACCAACTTATTTAACAACTGTTCCGAGGCATCAACCCCAATACTGCCGCTAAAATTGCGCGCTTTGACCGCCGCTCGACTCCGGGCATCGGTGACATATAAAACCTTAACTGTTGCCCCCAAACGACGGGCAAACCATGCCCCATATTGATAGCTACTTTGGGCAAAAATCGAGCCATCGGTACAGATTAAAATGCGTTTCATGGTGTTTTAACTCCCTGAAGAACCGGCCGTGCCTTGCAGAACTTTCGGGTCTTGGTGAATGGTTAACTTTTCAACTAACGTGGCACTAGCTTCATTGAGTCCGACTACCTCCACATCAGCCCCCATGCGCCGAAATTTGAGGATTACCCGATCTAAAAAAGCCACAGATCCTTGATCCCATAAATGAGCATGAGTGAGGTCAATGGTGATGCGCTCGAATACTTCGTTAAAATTAAAGTATTCAAAAAACTCATCTTTCGAGACAAAGAAAATCTGTCCCCTCACTTCATAGATACAATGATTTCCGGCTTCATTGACAAACTTATTAACAAAAACCAGTTGGGCAATTTTTCGGCTGAAGAACACCGTACTCATCACAATTCCTGTTACCACTCCTAGGGCAAAATTGCGCGTAAAAATGGTGACAAACATGGTGGTTAACATGACAATCGCTTCACTACGGGGGACTTTGCGAATATTGCGTAGAGAAGACCAGCGAAACGTGCCAATAGACACCATAATCATGATGGCCACTAGGGCAGCCATCGGCATTTGTTTGACAAAATCTTGTAAAACCAAAATGGCAAACAGCAGGAAAACCCCAGAACAAAGGGTCGATAAACGCCCCCGGCCTCCAGATTGAATATTAATCACCGATTGCCCAATCATGCCACAGCCTGCCATGCCTCCAAAAAAGGCGGTGATAATATTAGCAATGCCTTGTCCTTTGGCTTCTTGGTTTTTATCGCTGGGAGTATCGGTTAATTCATCCACTAAAGAAGCGGTTAAAAAGGAAGCCAATAAACCGACTAAAGCCAAGGTTAAAGAGTAGGGCAAAATAATTTCTAAGGTTTCCCATGTGAGGGGAACTTGAGGTAAGGCAAAGAGGGGGAATTCTGTGGGTAATTCTCCCATATCTCCCACCGTGGGAACGTCAATTTTTAGGGCAATGACGGCCAAGGTCATGACGGCCAAGGTGACAAGGGGGGAAGGAATCACTTTGGTAAAACGGGGCAGGATGTAAATAATCGCCAAGGATAGACCCGTTAGGATATAAACTGCCGGGGGTTTTCCGGTGAGTTGGGGCAGTTGTGCCAAGAAAATCAAGACCCCCAAGGCGTTGATATAGCCTAACATGACCGCCCTCGGGACATATTTCATCTGGCGACCGAGTTTCAAGACTCCGAATAGCACCTGAATGATGCCTGTAAGGAGGGTAGCGGCTAATAAATAGGGCAAACCATGATCTTTGACCAAATCAATCATCAGTAGAGCCATCGCCCCTGTAGCGGCGGAAATTGACCCCGGTCTACCTCCGAGAAAGGCGGTCATCACGGCAATGATAAAGGAGGCATAGAGTCCTACTTTGGGATCTACTCCTGCAATAATGGAAAAGGCGATCGCTTCTGGAATTAAAGCCAGTCCAACCACCGCCCCCGCCAGTATATCAGCCTGTACATTTGAGAACCATTCTCGTTTGATTGTGTTGATATTCAATTCTTCTCCTTCAATGCTTAAAATCTCGTTTTTGTGACTATTGCCAAATTATGACCCCAAATTTCCCTATAGGAACCCGTGTCCGTCTCGTGAGTCGTCCTCCCTATTTTAAAACAGCCGATCCCATGCCCATGTTACGTCCCCCGGATTTAATTAAAATCGGAGAGGAGGGGATTGTCATGGATCGTCGTCCGGGGGATTATTGGGTGATTCGTTTTAACCGGGGTGCCGTGTTATTAGAAGCCCAGTATTTGGAACTTGCCCCCCCAGTTGTTCCGTGAGTCCAAACCTCTGCATTGCCAAGGAATGGTAGAGGGGGGCGGAAATTTGGCACAATAGGATGATGGGGTTTCTCGGTGAAACGTATGACTATTTTTCCCCCGATTTCTGCTGAGAGTTTTGCTAATGGTTGTCCGGGAGTGACCCAACAAATCTTAGAGGTTTTGCCTCTCGGAGTGGCATTACATGGAGTCAGTGGACAACTGAACTATTTAAACCCCGTTGCCCAGTCTTGGTTTAATCTTCAACTGGAACATCCCATTCCCTTAGCCAAGATCAGTCAGAGTCTCCGGTTGTGTCGGGCTTCAGGAGAAGGATTATATCCCACGGAACAACTACCCATTAGCCAAGCTTTAAGGGGACAAAGTGTAACAGTTTCGGATCTCAAAACCGAACAAGGGGGAGAAGTCAAAGCCCTAAAATTAGAAGTCCATCCTCTGTGGGGGGAGGAAAAACAGATTATTGGTGCGATCGCCTTTTTCCATCTTTTAGCCTCCCCCTCTCCCCCCGGAAAGCAGCAGGAGAACATTTTAGAACGTCTCACCACCAACGTTCCGGCTGTCATCTATCGTTATCAAATCAACGCCACAGGTCAAGATCGCATCACCTATATTACGTCTCGCTGTCGAGAATTGTACGAACTAGAACCCGAAGTCATTTATCAAGATGCTCAGGTGCTATGGCATCTCATTCACCCGGAAGATATTCCCCAGCTGTTGGAGTCGGTTGGAGAATCCCAACGCACTCTCAGCCCTTGGTCTACAGAACATCGTATTCAAACCCCCTCGGGGAAATTAAAATGGATTCAGGCCTTTTCCACCCCCCAACGCCAACCCAACGGGGACACAGTGTGGGATGGGATTATGATGGACATCACGGAACGGAAACAGGCGGAAAAAGCCCTCCAAGATAGTGAACGACGCTATGCCGCTTTAGCAGATATTGCCCCAGTGGGCATTTTTCGCAATGATTTAACGGGCAACTGTATCTATAGCAATGAATATAGTTTAAAGATCATTGGTCTGAGTCGGTCGGAAGCATTGGGACAAGGTTGGATGAGTGCCATGCACCCGGACGATTGTGATCGCATTCTACAAGCTTGGCTCAATTTTGTTCAGCAGGGAGAACCCTTTGCCTGTGAATACCGTTTTCTCCACCCCGATGGCAAAATAATCTGGGTCTATGGTGAAGCTGTGCCAGAACAGGACAGCGAGGGCAATATTACAGGCTATGTGGGGACCTTGATGGATATTACGACCCAAAAACAAACCCACCTCGCCCTACAGGAAAATCAACATTTTATTGAACAAGTTGCCAACACTTCTCCCAACCTAATTTATATCTACGATCTCCAACTTCAACGCAACATATATACTAATCGAGAAGTCACCCAGTTATTAGGCTACTCGGCTGAAGAGGTCAGAGCAATGGGCAATAATTTTTTGGCGGAGATTGTCCATCCACAAGACTTCCCCCGAGTCGTCACCCACCTTCAGAATTTTCCCCAAGCATCAGAGGAGGAGGTGCGCGAGATACAATACCGCATTCGTCATGCTAACGGCTCTTGGCGTTGGCTGTGGAGTCGAGAGACGGTGTTTAAACGAGACGAAAACGGGCGAGTTCAGCAAATTATCGGCGCAACTCAGGATATTACCCGCCACAAAGCTATTGAAGCCGCCCTCATGGCCAGTGAAAGCCGTAGTCAGGCCATTTTATCAGCAATCCCGGATTTAATGTTACGGGTGCGCGCTGATGGTCAATGTTTAGATTATTTACCCCCTGAAGACTCCTATGCTCAGTGTTTTCTGCCCATTGACAGCCATCTGCGGGAAATTTTGCCCCCTCCCTTGTTCGAGCGTCAGCTAGCCGCCATTCAACGAGCGATTACTACGGGGGAACTCCAAGTTTATGAACATGAACTGGTCAAGGACGGCCAACGTTGTTATGAAGAGGTGCGCATTGCGGCCGTGAGTTTGGAAGAGGCCTTAATTATTGTGCGGGATATTAGCGATCGCAAACAAGCGGAACTCCTCCTGCGCCAAAGTGAAGCCCGTTTTCGTCGCCTCACCGAAAATGTCCCCGGTGTCGTCTATCGCTATTACCGAACAGACAACGGTCAGGATCAATTTACCTACGTTAGCCCCCGTTGTCTAGACCTGTTTGAAGTCCCCCCCTCCACCATCCAGCAAGATGCTCAAGTCCTCTGGCGGATGATTCATCCCGATGATGCTAGAGTCATGCAGGAACGAGCGCCCCTTGCCGCACAAAACCTCATCCCCTGGCAAATTGATTATCGTCTCACCACCCCCTCGGGTCAACAAAAATGGTTACAAAATTTTGCTTCCCCTGATGTCGCTCCCGATGGCACAGTATTCTGGGATGGGTTAATCATTGATATTACCAAACGCAAAGCCGCCGAACAATTAATTGCAGACTATAACCGCACCCTAGAGCAGAAAGTTCAACAACGCACCTTAGCCCTAGAACAAGAAATCTTAGAACGGGAACGCATCGCCCTAGCTCTCCAACAAAGTGAAACCCGCTTTCGAGCGATTTTTAATCAGGCCTTCCAGTTTGTGGGATTGCTCCAACCCGATGGCATTTTACTAGAAGCCAATCAAACGGCTTTAGATTTTGCGGGTATCACCTTAGAAGATGTGGTAAATCAGTATTTTTGGGACTGTTGGTGGTGGCAAGTATCCCCCGATACCCAAGAGCAATTAAAACAGGCGATCGCCCAAGCTGCCCAAGGGGAGTTTATTCGTTATGAAGCCAAGGTTTGGGGCAAAAATAAACAGGTGATTACCATTGACTTTTCCCTGCGTCCCATCCGCAATCAACAGGGAGACGTGATGTTATTAATCCCAGAAGGACGAGATATTACCAACTTAATGGAAATTGAGGCCCAATTACGTCAGGCCAAGGAAGCGGCCGAAATGGCCAATCAAGCCAAAAATATTTTTATGGCCAATATGAGTCATGAATTACGAACGCCCCTCAATGCGATTCTCGGCTTTTCCCGCTTAATGAGCCAAGATAGCAATTTATCGGTCAGTCAACAGGAAATCCTGCGCATTATTCACCAGAGTGGGGATCATCTACTCGCCCTGATTAATCAAATTCTCGACCTCTCCAAAATTGAGGCCGGACAAATGACGCGCCAAGATACCCCCTACCATCTGGTCGATTTGTTCGGGCAGTTAAAACCTTTATTTAGCCTCAAAGCCCAAGAGCAAAACATCGTCCTCCAGTTTGATATCCCCAAAGATATTCCCCCTTATGTCTGTGTTGATGGGGGGAAGTTACGACAGGTGTTAACCAACTTACTCCACAATGCCCTGAAATTTACCACCTGTGGGGGGGTGATCTTGCGCGTTAAAACCCTCGAAAAATCGAAAAATCAAGCCCTTTTAGGGTTTGAAGTCCAAGATAGCGGCATGGGGATTGACTCCCGAGAAATCGCCCGTTTATTCCAACCTTTTGAACAATCCTATCATCAACCCCAAAACAATGAGGGAACAGGATTGGGGTTAACTATTTGTGAACAGTGTGTGCGCTTGTTAGGAGGTCAGATGACGGTGTTGAGTCAAGGTTATGCCTTCACCCCACCCCATCAACTGGAATCCTCCCCGGAAGCTCCCCCGATAGGAACGATTTTCCGGTTTACCTTACCCGTCTTGATTCCCACTGCCGCAGAAATCCGCTCCCTGACTACCTCTCAACTCCCTGACTCTACCACCCCTGATTCTATGTTAATCGCTGTGAGCGATCGCACCTGTTCTCAGACCTTAGAATCTTGGCTCAAACCCTTGGGCTGCAAACTTTACCAGACTCCAAGCCCTGAAGAGGCGATCGCCCTCTGTCACAGTCATAGTCCAGCCCTAATCTGGTTAGAACTTGACCTCTCACCCCAGGATAATTACGAACTCATCGCAACCCTTCTCTCTAGCACCGACTCCCCACCGACTCTAATTGTCCTCAGTCCTCTGTTATCCCTTGAACATCAAGACACCCTCCTCCGATTAGGTTGTTCCGATTTCCTCCGTCTTCCCCCACAACGGCAAGATGTTCTCGCTATCCTGACTAAATATTTAGACTTGTCTCACCTTCCCCTCGACACCCTACCCAGTTCCCTACTGAATGTGGACTCTTCTGACCATTCATCTTCCCTCACCCCCTCTGACTTAACCCCCTTACCCCACCACTGGCGACAAGAATTTGCCAGTGCTTTGATTGAAGGAGATATGGAAAAAATGATCGGGTTTATCGCAGAGATTCCCCCGGAAAATTATCCGTTGGCTCAGTCTCTCTCCTCCTTAATTTACGATTACCGCTTTGAGGAACTTTTAGAGTTGTTGACTCATCCCAATGGCGGATCTTCTTTACCCTAAATTCATTTAACTCCCGTTAAAAATAAATTTTTGATAAAGATGTTACTTAAACTTTAATCGATGGCTTAAACTGGATCGAATGATTCCAGAAATAGGCTTATTTTACTGCAATGTTGCGTTTTCATCCCCATCCCTTTGTGGGTGGGGAGCTTCAACTAACTATTCTCACGTAGTCAATTAGTTCTGTTCATTGATCTTATTCATTTAACTTAAGTGACACCACTGAGTTTTGTTGAATTTTCGGTAAGCTCAGGTTATAATGCCAGTAGGGGCATACTAAGTATGTTTTTGGCATCCGTTTCTATTTTAAGATTTTTCTTGCTTTGATTTTATTGAAAGTATTAAGCTGCTTCAAATTAGCTCAAAAAACAAGTTTAGCTCAAAAAACAAGTCGAATTGAAGTCGAATTCAGTCTAATACTACAACTTTATTTATAGTATTCCATTTGTTTCGACTCTTGCACCCAAGTTAATTTAAACACATTTCGGCCTGTGTTTTTAATAAGTAGTTTAAATTTTGGGTTGTAGCAGCTTAGTCAGAGTTCTTTTAAATCCGAAATCACCAGCCCTGTTTGTGTAGTAATGTGTTAGAACTCCTCTGTATAGCAATCCTAAATAGGCTGTGGTAGAGGGAATCATGAATTACCCCTAGGATATAGGTTAAATTTCCCAAAACATTACAACTCAAATAGGATGGCTAGAGTTCTAGTCCTAATGCTTACGGGCTACCCAGTTGCTCACGAATTGTTATAGTGCCCAAGGACGATTGTTCGGAAGATGCTATAACTAGACTCAATCAGCAACAATCCCAAAGACCTTAAGTTAAGATGACAGGGAATGCTCCTAGCCTAACCTAGTGCTGACCTGTAATCATTCAACTTGAAGCTTTTTGTTCACGTTCTGCCCAAGTAAGGTCAATTTTCTCCCCACTTGTGGGATAGGGTTTTTTGGAGGCAGATTAGTAATCTGATGTTGCAGATCAAAGAGTTATGACCCAAACAAGGCGGTTAATTGAACCCAGCCCCAAAGCGGATTTTTTGCCCCATCATCACAATATTTTGGTGGTGGATGATACTCCCGCAAATCTCAATTTGTTGACGCGGATTTTGGGCAATGAAGGCTATAAAGTGCGAGTCGCTCCCAATGGGAAAATGGCGATTCGTTCCGCCTTGAGTAATCCCCCGGATTTAATCTTGCTGGATATCAAAATTCCAGATTTAGATGGCTATAGTATTTGTCAAAGGTTAAAAGCCGAACCCCAGACTTGTGATGTGCCGATTTTGTTTATCAGTGCTTTAGATGCTGTGATTGACAAAATCATGGCGTTTAGTGTGGGGGGGGTGGACTATATTACCAAGCCTTTTGAGCCAATGGAAGTGTTAGCGCGCATTGAACATCAACTGCGTTTGCGCTATTTCCAACTGCAACTAGAACATCAAAATCAACAGTTACAGTTATTGTTTGATACCAGTCAGGCGATCGCACAAGCCCAAGATGTGTCCACGGCCTTTGAGGCCATTTTAACCCGCATCTGCGAAACCTTGGACTGGGATTATGGAGAAGCTTGGACTCTCAACTCAGATCAGTCCCATTGGATTTATAGTCAAGCCTATTATTGTCCTAATCCGGTGGCTGAAGATTGGCTAGTCTTACGGCAAAATCTGGCTTTTGCCACAGGTCAAGGATTCATTGGCAAAGCGGCCGCCAGTCGGGAGATGATTTGGTTTAATGCCGTCTCCCATGAGTCTTGTCCTGATTATCCCATCTGTTCCCAGTTACTCGAATTCGAGAATTTCCGCAATGGACTCGCCTTGCCCATTTGTTTGGGGGAAGATGTATTAGCGGTGTTGATGTTTTTTCATCAGACCCCCCCGATCAATAGCCCCAATCCCAAAGGTGAGCAACAGATTCGTCAATTACTTAAGGTTGTTGCTACCCAGTTAGGGGAAATGTTGCAACGCAAAAAGGCTGAAACCGCTTTGCAAGAAGCAAATCGAGAGTTAGAACGCTTGGCGACCCATGATGGTTTAACGAAAATTGCCAATCGTCGCCATTTTGACCAATATCTGCAAGATATTTGGCTAGAGACGCAGGAGAAGGGAGAATACTTGTCTTTGATTTTGTGGGATTTAGACCACTTTAAGCAGTATAACGATTGCTATGGCCATCCAGCAGGCGATCGCTGTTTATACGAGGTGAGTCAGGCCGCGAGTCGAGTAGTCCACCGGAAAACAGACCTGCTAGCCCGTTACGGAGGGGAAGAGTTTGCGGTGATTTTACCCAATACCCCTATTCAGGGTGCGATCGCCGTAGCCCAAGGCATTCAACAAGCCATTTACCAACTGCAAATTCCCCATAAAACCTCCTCCGTCCGTCCCTACATTACCCTGAGTTTAGGCATTGCTAGCTTAATCCCCCAAGCGGGGTACAGCCCTCAAGAGTTAATTCAACTGGCCGATTTAGCCCTCTATCAAGCCAAAAATTCCGGGCGAGATCGTTGGTGTTATGAAGCCCTCCCGACCCAGCTACGCCAGCGTGGGGGTGTCTCCTGCTAGTCTTAGAGTCCAGATAACAGACCAAGCTAAACCGACTTCTAAGCTATGCTCCCGTATGACTTGTCACTCCTTGGGAGAATCATGTTATAATTAAGAGCGAGACTAGGTTATCGGCAGTTAAGTAATGCGATCGCAGGACAGGAGTTTTACATCGGTTTCGTGTTTTACATCGGTTTCGTGAACGTTCTTGTAGACTTGCCTCCGAGTTCCCATCTCTACACACATTTAATTGGTTTTGATCTCAAGAGAGAGGTAAGGAATGACAGTTTATATTGGTAATTTGTCCTTTGACGTAACAGAGGAAGACCTCAACAGTGTTTTCGCTGAATATGGCTCCGTGAAGCGCGTGCAAATGCCCGTGGATCGTGAGTCAGGCCGCAAGCGTGGTTTTGCTTTTGTCGATATGGACACAGAAAACGAAGAAACCTCAGCCATTGATAGTCTTGATGAGGCTGAATGGATGGGGCGCACTTTGCGGGTGAATAAAGCCAAACCTCGTCGCGGTCGCTAGAATCCCTAGAATGATTTAAAGGGATCATGGAAGAACTTGAAAAGAGCATTGCAGTATCCAACTCTCAAACGTATCTTCAAGCATTAATACCTAGAAGCTTAAGCACTCAAGCCTGAAAGTCTATTTCTGAACGGCAATTGTTCAGTCAGGGCAATAACTATCAGTTTAGCTGGCTTTTTGGTAGTGCATAACGTTAACTTTACAGGGGCGTTGTCCAACGCCCTTGTTTTTTTTTATGTTCTAGTTGCCAGTCCCTTGAACAAGGTCGCGACAATTGCCGATCTGTTCTCTACTTTTCCAGATGATCCCCCAATACTCTCACCAAGATTTTCACAAACTTTCCATACTCTGTAAGGTAATCAATGTTACTGTGTATCAAAAGAGACTTGATATTTCATAAAAGTTAACGTTTTAATAGAACCACGACTGAAATGTTAAGTCTTTATTAAAAAAATATGGTTAGTTCCCTTATTCGTGCATTTCCTTCTCAGGTGACTTCCTCAATCTCCAATTCCCAGCGCGATATTTTAATTGTTGATGACACGCCAGAAAACCTCCGTCTGCTCTCTCAGATGCTCATGCAGCATGGGTATAACGTGCGCAAGGCGAGAAATGGGAAGATGGCACTCATGGCCGTTGAGACAATGCTTCCTGACATCATCCTCTTAGACATCATGATGCCCAATATGGACGGTTATGAAGTCTGTCAACAGTTAAAAGCCAATCCGAACACGGCTCAAATTCCTGTAGTGTTCCTCAGTGCCTTAGATGAGGTGATGGATAAAGTCAACGCTTTTAAAGTAGGTGGTGCTGATTATATCACTAAACCATTTCAAATCGAAGAAGTATTAACCCGAGTTGAGCATCAACTGTCCTTGAAACAAGCTCAAGAGGAAATTCGGCAACTTAACAGCCAGTTAGAAGAACGAGTGCAGGAACGCACCCAACAACTACAGACAGTTGTCCATGAACTAGAACTGGAAATTCAGCAACGGAAACAGGCTGAACACCAGTTACTAGAGATGGCACTCCATGACGCACTCACAGGCTTACCAAATCGGGTGTTATTAGCCCAGCGTTTGCAAAATACGATTACTCGGGCATCGTTAGATCCAGACTATCATTTTGCGGTGTTGTTTTTAGATTGCGATCGCTTCAAAGTAATCAACGACTCCCTCGGCCATCGTGTGGGGGATCAATTATTAGTCGCCTTAGCCAGTCGAATTCAAACCCAGTTACAACCACAAGACACCCTAGCTCGTTTAGGAGGGGATGAATTTGCCATTATCTTAGGCAACAGTCCCGACCTCAAGCACGCCACCCAAGTCGCCCAAAACATCCTAGAATCCCTTGACCATCCCTTTCAACTCCAAGAATGCGAAGTGTTCACCAACGTCAGTATTGGCATCGTGTTTGGGGATTCTTACCGCACCCTCCACGAACGCAACGCCGACCAACCGGAACACCTACTGCGGGACGCAGATAACGCCATGTATCGGGCCAAGGAAGGGGGACGGGGAACCTATCACGTCTTTGACCCCACCATGCACCAGATGGCCCTAGAACGCCTCAACCTAGAAACCGAACTCCGTTATGCCCTAAACCGCCATGAATTCCTCCTGCACTATCAACCTATTGTTCACCTGAAAACCGGGAAAATTCAGGGCTTCGAGGCCTTGATTCGTTGGAATAGCCCCACCCGGGGCTTAGTTTCCCCTTCCCAATTTATTCCCGTCACCGAAGAAACGGGGTTAATTGTCCCCTTGGGGCAATGGGTGTTAAAAGAAGCTTGTTCTCAACTACGAGAATGGCAAAAACTGGGGTTAGTGGATGACAGTATGAGTGTTAGTGTGAACTTGACCGCCCATCAATTCACACAAGTAGACTTTTGTCAACAACTGGATCAAATTTTAGCGGAAACGAGACTTTCTCCCCATCACCTCAAACTAGAGATCACCGAAAGCACGATCATGGATAATCAGCGTTCGGCGCAAAGCATCTTACAGCAACTCAAATCCCGGCATATTTCCTTAAGTATTGATGATTTCGGCACAGGATACTCCTCCCTGAGTTATCTTCACGCCTTCCCGGTGGACATTCTCAAAGTAGATCGCTCCTTTGTCCAGTCCCTTGATGGTAGCCGGGAGAATCTAGGTCTAATTCCCGCCATTTTCAGTATTACCCAAGCTATGGGAATGTCGGCGATCGCCGAAGGCATCGAAACCGCCATTCAACTGGCTCAACTGCGCCATTTAAACTATGAATTTGGACAAGGCTATTTTTTCTCCAAACCCTTACCCAGTGAGGCTGTCGTAGAACTTTTAAAAACAGATCCCCAATGGTAGAGTCTGAATTTGTCCTGATGGCGAGACTTTCTTTTAGAATAGGGGAGCGGTTCTCAGGGAGGACAGAATCACCGTCCCTAATCCTGCTAGAATGCAAATTGACCAAGCACCTGACCCCTTAAAACACGATGGTTGATCAAAACGGAGACATCGAAAGACTACTAGAAACGAAAAAATGCCAAGGCGGGGATCTCAGTCACGCAAATTTAAGCAACTTGGATCTCAGTGGGGCGGATCTCAGTGGGGCGACGCTGTTCTGCACCAACCTGAGTGGGGCTAACCTGAGTGGGGCCAACTTGAGTGGGGCGGATCTCAGTTATGCCAACTGTGTCAATACAGACCTCACCCGGGCCAACATCAGAGGGGCTGATGCGAAAGGAATTAACTTGTTTGATGCTAACCTCAACGGCACTAATTTAAGCGGGACAGATTTAACGTTTGCTAATCTCGTTAATGCCAGTTTAAGTGAAGCTAACTTACGCGCCGTTAAGCTAGTGGGAGCGAACTTAATTGGGGCAAAACTGAACAGTGCTAACCTCAGCAGTGCCGACCTCGGAGGAGCAAATCTCAGCACCGCAAATCTGGTGGCGGCTAAACTGTTGAGTACAGATTTAAGTGAGGCCAAATTAGTCCGATCTGATTTAAGTGATGCGGATTTGGTGGGGGCTAACTTAACCGATGCGAACCTCTCCAACGCGAATCTCCTCAATACCAATATGGCGAGCGCTTTATTGATTGGGTCTTACTTGGTGGGGGCGAATTTAATTGGCACTCATTTAGAAAATGCCAAGTTAGATGGAGCGATTGGGATTACAACGGAAGGACAATTAGTGGTTCGTTAGATCAAGCCTGAAATTGCTTTTGTTGGGGTGAACTTCTGTTCCCCCGATTATGATTGGGTCGGGGTAATTCATAAATTACCCCGGTTTTTTTGGGGGGTAATTCTTCAATTCAAGGGGATTGACAGACCCCGAATTGTCCTGATCACCACTCAACAATCACGGGAGTATGATCACTGGGTTTTTCTAACTTGCGGGGTTCAATATCAATGGTACAAGCTACAGCTTTTTCGTACAGTTTCGGCGTTAAATAATGGTGATCAATCCGCCATCCCCGATTTCGACTAAATCCCCCCTGACGATAATCCCACCAGCTAAAGTATCCGGTTTCTGAATTAAACTTGCGGAAGGCATCTTTTAAGCCTAAGGCGAGAACATTTTCTAGGGCTTCTCGTTCCATAGGGGAGGACATAATATGTTTTTCTTTGCCTTTGGGGTTGTAAATATCCCGATCGTCTAAGGCAATATTAAAGTCACCACAGACACAAAGTTCTGTGTTTTTCTCCTTGACAAAATGGGCTAAATAGTCTCTTAAAGTGGCAAGCCAACGCAATTTATATTCATATTTATCACTATCTAAAGCCGCACCATTGGGAACGTAGAGATTAACAATTCTTACCGCTCCGAGTTGACCGCTAATCACTCGTTTTTGTTCGTCTAATTCTGTGGCAAGCTGACGGTTGAGAATGCTAGAAAATCCTATTTTGATATCGGTTAAAGGGGTTCGACTGGCAATGGCAACACCGTTATAGGATTTTTGTCCAGAAATGGCAAGGGAGTAGCCTATTTCCTCAAAGGGTTCTCGGGGAAAGTCGGAGTCAATGACTTTGGTTTCTTGTAAACATAAAACGTCAACGGGATTCTGTTTTAACCAATCGATAACAATACTGAGACGACTCCGAATTGAGTTAACATTCCAGGTGGCTATTTTCATTTTTTAAACTTGTCCGGTGATGGCAAAACCGAGGAGAATTAAGAGAATGAGGATTAAGGCTAAAGCGACGAAGTTGTTGTCTTGGCGGTTAATTAAACTGGGATCAATGGGTTCTGGTTCAACTTTTTTGACTTTTCTCCGGGGTTTTTCTTGCAGGGGAACATAGCGATTATCGGGTTTACTGTCTTCGATGTTGCGGAGATCGGGAATTTGGGTCATCCATTCTGGAGGACGCTTTAAGGCGGGTGCTTTGATGATGTAGAGGAGGCGTTTGGCTTGTTTGCTGGTTTCTGGGAAGGGGTGACGGAGGAGTTTTTCACAAAGTGCGATCGCCTTTTCCTCTTCATTGGCCGCTTGATAGGCTGTGACGAGCCAAATCTGCGCCTCTCCCCCTACCCGAGAAGTCCCTCTCACTAAGCGACAGGCCGCCTCTAAGGCTTCGATACTAGCACGGTAAAGACCGCGTTCAAAGGCAACTTTTCCCGCTTGATATTGTTTTTGAAAGGCTTCTTGTTCTTCTAGATTCACGTTTTCAGAGGTAATACTGGATACTTGTTTGTTGGGTTGCGCTGGCGCTCCACCCAACCTACAGATATTGTCTTGTTGGGTTGCGCTGGCGCTCCACCCAACCTACAGATATTGTCTTGTTGGGTTGCGCTGGCGCTTCACCCAACCTACAGAGCGCGAAACAATTAACAATTATTGATTATTAATTGTCTTGTTGGGTTGCGCTGGCGCTCCACCCAACCTACAAATTGCCGTTTGCTTCTGATATTAATTCCCGGTTTCGGGTAACAAACTCATGGTTTCTAAGTCCAAGACTTGGGCTAACTCGGCTTCTCCCATTAATCCCCGTTCTAACACAATTTGCCGTAGGGATTTCCCGGTTTCGAGGGATTCTTTCGCCACGGCGGCGGCGTTCAAGTAGCCAATATGGGGATTTAAGGCCGTGACGAGGGCTAAACTCCCTTCGGCATAGGCTAAACAGCGCTCCTCTTTGGCTTCAATGCCTTGTAAACATTTCTCGCTTAAAGCGTTGATGGCGTTGCCTAAAATCTCGATACTTTGAATCAAGTCGTAGGCGATTAAGGGCATCATGACGTTTAATTCCAATTGTCCGGCTTGAGCAGCTAAGGTGATGGCGGTATCGTAGCCGATCACTTGGAAACAGACCATTGAGATCATTTCGGCCATTACCGGATTATATTTCCCGGGCATGATGGAGGAGCCGGGTTGTACGGGGGGGAGTTGAATCTCTTTGAAGCCTGTTTTGGGGCCCGAGTCCATTAAACGCAAATCATGGGAGATTTTGATCATATCTTGGGCGAGATTGCGTAGGGTGCCAGAAACGGCGACAAAGGGGGCCATACTCTGCATGGCCGCCATGAGGTGGGGGGCGCTGTGTAGGGGTTGATCAATGAGTTCTGAGAGTAATTCGGCGACGCGGAAACGATAGTCGGGATGGGTGTTTAATCCTGTTCCGGCGGCGCTTCCCCCTAACCCTAACACGGACAAATCCTCGGCGGCGAGTTTAACCCGTCGGGCGTGATCGGCTAAAATTCTGGCCCAAGCGCGGAAACTTTCCCCGAGTCGCACGGGTACGGCATCCTGTAGGTGGGTGCGGCCGGATTTGACGACATCTTGGAAGGCGATCGCTTTTTCATTGAGGGCGGCGATCGCCTGATCTAAGGCCGGATAGAGGGTATGGGCGAGGGCGAGTAAGCCCCCAATCCGAATGGCTGTGGGGATCACATCGTTGGTAGACTGGCCATAGTTAACATGATCATTGGGGCTAACACGCTGATAATTGCCTTTACTGTCGCCCAATATTTCTAAGGCTCGGTTGGCCAACACTTCGTTAATGTTCATATGGTGGGAGGTACCGGCTCCGGCTTGGTAAACATCCACCACAAATTGATCCCGTAAGTTCCCCTGTAATATCTCATCGGTGGCTTGGACAATGGCCTGACTAATCTCTGGGGGGATGCAGCCTAATTCCCCGTTGGCGATGGCGGTGGCCTTTTTAATCAGTAAACAAGCGTCTACATAGGTGGGGAGGGGTTTTAGTCCACTAATGGGGAAATTTTCCACCGCCCGTAAGGTTTGAATGCCATAGTAGACGGTACTGGGAATTTGACGTTCTCCCATTGAGTCGCGTTCAATGCGGTAGTCACTCATCACACACTCCTGTTGTGTTTTCCTGTATTATCGCCGTTCGCGGGTGTTGATGATCTCACGGTAGACCTGGATCATCTGTTGTGCGATCGCCTGCCAACTATACTCCGACTGTGCCAAATTACGGGCATTTACCCCCCGTTGTTTTAATCTTTCAGCCTCCCCTAGCGCGTCTTTCAAGCCCTCATAGACCGACTCAACCTCACAAGTTGTCACCCAGCCCGCTTCTGCGCCTGCTATGGCCTCCCAAATATGCACTTGATCGGAAATTAAAACCGGAGTTCCCGCTAACATTGCCTCCGCTACCGCAATGCCGAAATTCTCGTAGTAAGAAGGGAGGACAAATAAATCCGCATCTTGGAGTAACGCTAACTTATCCACACCCCCCACAAACCCAGTTATGGTGCTAGTTTCAGCTAGATGGAACGAGTGGAGGCGATCGCGCACACTTTGTTCAAACTCCGGATCTTGCGGATTAGCCCCCGCCAAGACAAAATGAAACCCAATCCCCTCCTCCTGCAACTTCGCCAACGCCGGAAACAACAAATCAAACCCCTTCTTCGGATCCAAACGCGACATAAACAAAATTAACAGCTTATCCGCCGGAATTCCCCAATCCCGACGCGCCTTTCCTCGCTCCGGTAACTCCCCCTTTAACTCCACCCCCAACGGAATTACAATATCCTTCGTCTTTACCCCAAACCGTTCCGAAATCTTCGCCTCCTGTTCACTCGTAAAATGCACCCCCGCCGCCCCCGCCAGATTAGGCTTTTCTAACCAATTTCCGTATAACTTTTTAACCTGTTTTTTCTTCCGTAAATCCGCCGGATCCAACGTTCCCAACGGACGTAAAATATAGGGCAACCCCTGCCACCGTGCCACCATTGCCGCCGTCGTACTTACCGGAGAAAATAGCGCATGAATATGAGCTAAATCATACTCTTTTCCCTGCTTCCTTAACCAATTGAGCAACCCCAAAGAAAACTTATAACGCCGGAAAGGAGAACAGCGAAAATAGCGGATAGAATAACCATCCTCAAACACAGGTTCATTCAACGGCACATCTAACGGCGGTTGTCCCACATCCCCATTAGAATTAGTAGTAATAATCTCCACCTCCACCCCTTCTTTCACCAAGGCCGCCGACAATCCCCGCACCATTTGACTCGGCCCCCCATACACCAAAGAAACCGAAGGAATCACTTGTAAAATTTTCATTGTTTTTCCCGCTCTCGCCCCCATAATATAATAAAAACAACTAAGAAACCCTCATCGCTTGTCGAGCTAAATCAATCAGTTTATCAGGATAATCTTGATGAAAAGCACTTAAAAATTAACAGTATTTTTCCAATGTGAACTAATCCCTTAAGATTCATGGCAAATACTCTCATAAAACTTCAGTTGTTCCTGAGCAATGGCATGATTAGTATATTTTTCCATTGCCCGTTCATAGCCCTTTTGACCCAACTCCGCCCGTAATTCTTCAGAGATTAAAACCTTCTCCAAACAATCTTTAAGCCCCTCAACATTGCCCTCTGGAAAAACTAATCCCGCCTCCCCAATCACATAGGGAATTTCCCCCGAATCTGAACCAATAACAGGCACCTTACAAGCCATTGCCTCAATTAAAACATGACCAAACTGTTCCTTCCACCCCGCCGCCGTCAGCGTTTTAAACTTATACGTCGTCTCCGAAGGCAACACCAACGTATCCATCACATTAATATAATTTGTCACCTCATCATGGGGAACACTTTCCACCATAATTAGGCGATCTTTAATCCCTGCCTCCTGTGCCTTTTCTTCAATCGTTGCCTGTAACACCCCTCGCCCTAAGAGCAAAAACTTCCAATCATATTGTTGTAATTCTGTCAAGGCTTTTAATAAGGTTAAAATGCCTTTTTCTTCCACAAATCGCCCCACAAAACCAATCACCACCTCACCCGGTTTAATCCCCAGTTTTTCCTTTAACTCCGGTTGAGGTTTTGGGGCAAATAAGCCCTCATCTACCCCTAACTGGGGTAATACCTTAATCGCCTTAGTATAGCCATGATCTCGCAGGATATCCGCCCCATCTTGATTCCCCACAATTGCCCCATCGGTTTGGCTAATATTATACTTTTCTAACAAGGAAATGGGGAACTTATTAGTATAGGGCAAATTCCACCAAGTAAAGAAAAAATTTTTAGCCTTCAGACCTAATAACTTATTCAACGTAATCAATTCTGCATAGCCGATAGACTTCGCCCCTTGTTCCACCTGAATAACTTGGGGTTTAAATGACTTTAAAATTCCGATAACTTCTGGCTTAAAGCTCAAAATCCCCTGATTATTTTCACTAAAATTCCCCACGGGAACAATTCTAAAATTTCCTTCTGTTTTCGCTTGCGGTTCAATAATTTTATTTTGCACTCCACCCGGTCGCCAACGTTTCGGCACAATAACCATCACCTCTATACTGGGGTCTAAATTAGCCAACACCCGTAATTTTTCACAGTTTAAATCAACGATATAGGTATGACTTGCAACTAAAATTCTCATTGTAAAAATGGGTAACGTTTAAGAAACAAACCAGAAGACAAGGCTTAGATTGAGGGCGAAAGGTAGCCAAGCCGGAAAAATGCCCCTGATGAGTTAGGATGCCGTGGGGATTTATTTATGACCCTACTGCTTCAGGATTCCGTGTAGTTTCCGGGGGAGGGGAAACAAACCAAGGGTCTTGGCGGGAGTATATTTGTCCCTTATTCCAAATTGATTTGATGCGAGTTTTAACGGCATCCAAAAAACCGAGACTATAGAACACACCTCGGCT
Source organism: Spirulina subsalsa FACHB-351 (assembly GCF_026130165.1). Classification (GTDB taxonomy): domain Bacteria; phylum Cyanobacteriota; class Cyanobacteriia; order Cyanobacteriales; family Spirulinaceae; genus Spirulina_A; species Spirulina_A subsalsa_A. The sequence continues at coordinate 30,012 of NZ_JAIHOM010000028.1, forward strand.
AACAATTTTTATCGGCGAGCCACTTTTATTACAGGGGGGATTTCCTAAGACATGACAATCAAACAACTTGGCATATAAACGCAATTGTTGCCCGAGAGTTAAATTCTTTTGCGCCATTAGAAAGTGATTGTGGTAGAACGTGATTTGATATTTAAGCGATCGCGTGGCAATATCATGACAGCCTCCCGTTTCCTCCCCCAAATGGACTAAATGCGCCTCCGGGTCGTACCAAATCTGATATCCTGTTCTGCGTAAACGGAGGCAAAAATCCGACTCTTCCCGCACCGCAGACCCACGAAAACGCTCATCAAACCATACCCCATGCTGCGTGAAAATCTCCCGACGATAGGACATATTGCACCCCCGGGCAGAAATCACCCGTTGCGCCTTCGTCGTGTGGACTAAATCAATGTGATACCAGGCAATACCGGGGTCCATCGCTTGTGGGGGCAAGTCCTCAATAGTCAACTCTCCCCCCGAATCTCCCAACTTCATGCGGTCAAACACCCGCCCCGCTACTGCCCCCACTTCAGGCCGTGCATAATTGCGGGCATGGGCTTTTAAGTACCCTGTTTCCATGCGAATATCATCATCAATAAACACCACAATCTCCCCCGTGCAGCGTCTGACGGCATAATTGCGCGCCCCCGGCAAACTCGCCCAACTCAGACGAAACCACTGGATTTTCCCTGTATTAGCCAAGGATTGGAGGAAATCCTGCACCTCTGGGGTATGAGTTGCGGTTTGGTCTACCACCAAGATTTCAAAATCAGGATAATCTTGTTGGAGAACATCCTGTAGGGTGTCAATTAACGGGGTTTCCCGGTTATATGTGGGGATGACAACTGAAATTTTAGGAGAGTTCATAGAAATTTGATCTGTTTTCTCAACCAAGATTTTAGCCCAATGAAGAGCCAGACATACAAACTTGATAAAATTATCGTAACAACGAGGGTTAAACTTAAACCGCTTCCTAAATATGGTTAATGCTTTGGCTTGATCAATCCATTCAACTCTCAGGTTAGAATTATGGTGTTTGAATATCTTTTAAAAATCTCTCTTTTTTCCGTTTTTCAGCCTGTAACAGTAATTCAAGTTCTTGTTCCTGCAATGCTTTCAATCTAGCTCTTTCTTCCTTATCAATTATAGGAGCTTTGATTACAATTCCCGCAAAAAACCAGTAATAAACGCAGACCGGATCTGTATCTAAAGGATACCAGTAGGGAAAGATTGTAATAATCAAAATAAACACCCAAAAACTAGAGCCAAAACTCCTGATTACAGGGTCTTTACAGGCTCGATAGGATTTGAATGTCACCCAAGTTAGAGTGAAGAGGAAAAACATATAGGCAAAAAGTCCAATCCAACCCATTTCATACAGTATTTTAGGATGATAGGTTTCGACTAATTCGGCACGACCAAAGACCCGAGTTGAATTGGTTGCTGTACCCATCCCGCGACCGAGAAAACCACGCTGTTGGTTCATTGCCCAATGAAATTGTTCAATAATAAATTCTTGAGGAGGAGACGCTTCAGCACGGCTTTCAAAGCTGGCGAGTCTTTCTTCTACTAACTCAGGATTAAGTGTAATACCAATGCTTAAAACAACCGCTAAACCTAAAGCAATGGGTAAGAATTTTTTAATTTGTGCAACTTGCCCCGTTAAAACTAACAAAACAACTGTAACAACTGGTACTAAAGCAAGGGCAATTCTTTGTCCAGAGATCACCGAGTTTACAAAGACTAAAGCCATAGATAGTAAACCGATAATTTTCCAGATGAGTGAGGGATCAGAAAAAGCGGTTGTGAAGGAGATGGCACTATTAGAAATTAAAAACCATGCCCAGTGCCAAGGAGAGGGTAAAGTACCCGGTAGGCGAATTTGAGCTTGTTGGGGACTGTAGGTTAATGATCCTCCTATTAAGCATTTAGCATCAATACTAGCCTTGAACAAATCTGCACCTACAGCATTGCGTGTACCTTCACAAATACCCAAATAAAGCATCATGTATTGTACTACACCTAAAGCACAACAGACAATAGCCAAGATTACATGAAGGCGACCAACCCATAGCATTTCTTTTTTGTTGGTTACTAAATAGTAGGTGCAGAAAATAAGTGGCACATAACCGAGGAAAACTTTGATGCCTAAAATACCTTGAGCCAAGGGAATTCCATCTCGACAAACCATCCCTTGTCCCCCTCTGGGTAAACTATCACAGGGAGGGCTGAACTGCATCGCTCCATTCACTACTAATAAGGTTAAAATACAACAAACAAAAACAAATAATAAAGGTTTAACTAATTCCTTAGAGACAAAAATTGATTTTTTCTCTTTTTTTGCGGCTTGCACTAAGCCAATACAGGCTGGAATATAGAAGGCATCTTTTGCTAAAGCAAATATGGCGTTTCCTCCCATGATTTGATATTGAACTGTACCACTAAAAGGAGTATAAATTACGAAAAACCAAAGAGCAGCACGAGGATAAACATAAGAAATATAAAGAGTTGGAATACCAGCCCCCATAACTATCCCAAGCTTGGGATCTAAAATTAAAGAAAGGGGAACGCCAAAAACAATAAAACAAGCTACACTAACGCCAATGGTTTTCATCAGTTTGTCTTTAGCTTGCTTGGCTTTGCGCTTTTGTGCGGCTTTTTCTTTGGGGTCAAGAACAATTTGATTAGCTGGCTTTTTGCCTTTTTTATTTTGGGGCTTTTTCTTCTTTTTGGCTTTCTGTTTGGGCATAGTTCAGAGGGAGGGAACAATTTTTTCTCAGTATAGCCTTGTCTTTTTGGGGTGTCTCGTGCAGGTCTAGGATTTGCAGGAGGGTTAAAGTTCGTACCTTTCTTGGAGGTGGCGAAATTGGCTGAGGGCTTCTGGGGCGTTGTCGGCGAGTTGGGCGAATTCGAGGAAACGGACTAATTCTTTTTTTAGTAGGGTGCGTTCTACTTCCCAAGTGTCTCGTTCGAGTTGGGGGGGAAGTACAATCATGTCGAAGAGGGTGGCTTGTTGTTTGCTGGGGTGAGGTCGTAAAATGCGCCCGCGACGTTGGATGAATTGGCGGGGATTGCCTGTGCTGGCGAGGATGACGGCGTGTTGGATGGCGGGAATGTCTACGCCTTCATCAAGGCAGCGAATGGCGACTAGGCCTTGTAGTTCGCCTTGTTCAAATTGTTGACGGATTTTTTCTCGTTCAATGAGGGGGGTTTCTGCGGTGTAGGTGTTGACGCGATAACCGAGTTGGTGGCCAAGGAGACGGGTGACGGCGGCGATTTGACGGCGATCGCATTTAGAAATTCCCTGTACTGAACCATCTCCACAATAAAACAGGGTGTGGCTGGTGTGCAAACGATTAGCCATTAAGGTCTGCAAGGCGTTCAGTTTATTACTGGCTGCTCCAATGAGGCGCGATCGCTGCATGAGCAAAGCGGTTAACAGTTGTGAATTAGTGCGCTGTTCCCCGTCGGCTAATACCCAGCCAATGCGTTTGGTTAGCTTGGCATAGGCCCAAGCCTCCCCTTCCGTGAGTTCTACAAACAGGGGATGATACTGATACCGGACTAGGGCCCCCTGTTGAATGGCATCGGCAAGGCTGAATTCCGGCTCAAGAACCCCCCCAAAGTAACTAAAAAGGCATTCTGTCCCAGAATCATCAAAATAGCGTTCTGGGGTGGCGGAGAGGGCAAGGCGTAAACCAATGGTGCGGGGGAGACTTTCCTCAATTTGCGGAGAACCCAAATGATGGGCTTCATCCCCCACGATGAGGGTTTTGGGGGGAAAATACTTGACCTGAGACTGGAATCCGGGGTTGATTAAGGTGGCGTTGGTGGTGAGCAGGGTTAAAAAGGGTTGGGTTCCGACGCGAATATTGTAGAGTTGGTTGGCGAGTTGGTTTTGCCACTGATGGACGGTTTCAAAGGCCAGAATCGGCTGTAGGTTAAATTTTTCTGCTTCTTTCGCCCATTGGGTGACGAGGTGACGATAGGGACAGAGGACAATTAAAACTTGTAGCTGGATTTGTTGATAGAGTTCCGTGGCAATGGCTAGGGCGGTGATGGTTTTGCCGCTCCCGGTGGCCATTTTCAGGGTCCCTCGACCTCGATTGTGAAACCAAGATGCGATCGCCTGCCGTTGATACTCTCGTAACACCAAATCCCTCGGCATCTGGGGAACGCCCAGCCCCTCGGTCTTTTCCCCCACCTCATAGGCCGCGCCCCTCTCCCTCACCCCCGCCGGAAAACTGTACCGTTGGGCTAGAGCTTCCCAATCAATCTCAAGCCAAGGCGGGGAGGAGGTGTCTTCCGGTAAGTCCGGCAGAGGTGAAACTCGATAGCTCATGATTCGTACACAGTAATCCGTAAATAACTGAGGTTGAACAGGAATGACCCTAATCCTGACACACCATCCTTAATCTATTATCAACTCCCCGAGTGAACAGTAATCCATCCCGAGTTTACCCGATTCCTTTTTTGGTGAAATTTACTATAATTAAAGAAACCTTAACATTCACTATTCCCAAACCAGAGCCACCGTGTTTACAACCCTTAGCCCCACCCGTCCAGCCCTGCCCAACGACCTATTCAGTGCCATCAACGACCTGAAACGGGAGTTAAACGCCATTATCTTGGCGCATTATTACCAAGATGCCGACATTCAAGATATTGCCGATTACCTGGGCGATTCCTTGGGACTCTCCCGACAGGCCGCCCAAACCAATGCGGAGGTGATTGTCTTTGCGGGGGTTCACTTCATGGCAGAGACGGCCAAAATCCTCAACCCCGATAAACTGGTGTTACTCCCGGATCTCAATGCGGGGTGTTCCTTAGCCGATAGTTGCCCCGCGCCGGAATTTGCCCAATTTAAAGCCCAATACCCAGATCATTTAGTGATCTCCTATATCAACTGTTCGGCCGAGATTAAAGCCCTGAGTGATATTATCTGCACCAGTTCTAACGCGGTGAAAATTGTCCAACAAATTCCCCGAGATCAGCCCATTATCTTTGCACCGGATCGCAATTTAGGCCGTTATGTGATGGAACAAACGGGGCGGGAAATGGTGCTATGGCAGGGGAGTTGTATTGTCCATGAGACATTTTCCGAGAAGAAAATGGTGCAGTTGAAAATAGAACATCCCCAAGCTCAAATCATTGCCCACCCGGAATGTGAACCCCCCGTCTTGCGCCATGCCGATTATATTGGCTCAACTACGGCACTTTTGAACTATTGCCAAGATAGTGGGGCCGATACCTTTATTGTGGCCACGGAACCGGGGATTATTCACCAAATGCAGAAACACGCGCCCCAGAAAACGTTTATTCCTGTGCCGGGGATGAATAACTGTGCTTGTAATGAATGCCCCCACATGAGGCTAAACACCCTAGAGAAACTTTACTGGGCGATGAAAAATCGGGAACCCGAGCTTATTCTACCGGAATCGACTCGGGTCGCGGCGTTGCGTCCCATTCAACGGATGTTAGAGCTTTCCTAAGTTGTACGTTGTCTGGACAAATCTCTGCGCTCTCCTCATGGGATGGGCTATGCTGAGAGTGAGCGTCTTCAATCTCAGGGAGTTGGGTTATGAGCGAAAAGGACTCTCCGATCAATCTCAGAGAATATGTCCAGCAGGTTTCTAGCTTGATGAATTTGACTATTGCGCCAGAATATTGGCCAGGGATTATCCAAAATTTAGAACAAATGGCGGAACTTGCGCCTTTAGTGACGGAGTTTCCCCTACCCGAAGAAATCGAGTCTGTGCCTGTTTTTGAACCATGAGTTGGACAGTAGAAACGGCTGATGCGATCGCCATTGCTCACGCTATCCGCACGGAAACCGTGACGGCGGAAACCGTCGTGCGCCAAACCTTAGCGCGTATTGAGTGCTACAATGAACGGCTCAATTGTTTTACCCAAATCCTCGCCCAACAAGCCCTAGCCGATGCTCAGGAGATGGATCGGGCGATCGCCCATCACATCAAAAATATCGGTTTTCTCACCGGGGTTCCCTTTGGGGTAAAAAATCTCTTTAATATTGCCGGAGAAACCACCCTCGCCGGATCGAAAATCAACGCCAGCCACCCCCCAGCCCCCACCGATGCCACCGCCATCACCCGCCTAAAACAAGCCGGGGCGGTGTTAGTTGGCTCCCTGAATATGGATGAATATGCCTACGGTTTCGTTACAGAAAACCACCACTATGGCATCACCCGCAACCCCCACGACTTAACCCGCATTGCCGGAGGATCGTCCGGGGGCGCGGCGGCAGCTGTGGCGGCTGGTTTACTGCCCCTCGCCTTGGGATCCGATACCAACGGCTCCGTGAGGATTCCCGCCGCCTTGTGTGGGATTTATGGCTTTAAACCCACCTATGGGAGACTCTCCCGGGCTGGGATGCAGTTACTATGCAGTAGTTTGGATCATGTGGGTATTTTTGCTCGTTCCGTGCGGGATATTGCCAGCAGTTTCGACTTTTTGCAGGGAGAAGATGAACAGGATCCCGTCTGTACCCGTCATCCTCCTGAACCCCTCATGTCTCAGATTAATTTAGGTTGTCGGGGGTTAAGAATAGCGATCGCCCGGGATTATTTCCAAACCGGAGCAGATCCCGAAGCCCTCGCCGTAGTGCAACAAGTCGCCCAAGCCCTAGACGTAACCCAAGAGGTTAGTTTACCCGAATCTCACCGCGCCCAAGCCGCCGCTTTTCTGATCACAGCCGCCGAAAGTGCCAACCGTCATTTACCGAATTTGCGATCGCGCCCCCAAGACTTTGATCCCGCCACCCGAGATCGGTTTTTCGCCGGAACCCTCCTCCCCTCCCCTTGGTATATCCAATCCCAACGCTTCCGTCGTTGGTACCGGGATCAAATGCGCGAAACCTTCCGCCACCTCGACATCATCCTAGCCCCCACCACCCCCTGTGTTGCCCCACCCATTGGTCAAAAAACCATCACCATTGCCGGGCAAGAAACCCTCGTGCGCCCCAACCTAGGCCGCTTTACCCAACCCTTCTCCTTCGTCGGTTTACCCGCCCTCTCCATCCCCATCCAACGCCCCAATCAACTCCCCCTCGGCGTTCAACTCATCGCCGCCCCCTATAACGAATCCCTGATTTTACGAGTCGCCGCCACCCTTGAACGGCGGGGAGTGATTGCCGCCCCCATTGCCCCCCTTTAAATCCCGGTCAGGGTTTATACTGCTCTCAAAAACCCGTGCTAGAATCAGGGTAAATTTCCTTGATTAAAACTCCAGCACTCGCATTGATTTCTTTGTACATTCAGGAGAAAATCCCCATGAAACGGTTTTTATTGCTCTTCAGTACCCTTTTAATCGCCTCCTCTTTAGCCCTCACTGCTTGTGGTGGTGGAGAAGAAGAAGCGCCCACCCCCGAAGCTGAACCCGAAGCCACCGAATCCCCGGCTGAATAGTTAACTCGCCCTTTTTTCTGTCCCCTTGAGTAGGAACAGGGAAAATTTTCGTCCTCACCAAAAGCGAGGACAAAGATAAAGTTAACTACACTGGACTTGTCCCGGTCAAATTTTGGCCGGGATATTTGGTTTTAAAAATCCATAACTCTAGAACAAAACAGGCTTAAGTCTTGTGCTTTTTGTTCTCTTCACAAAGCACTATAATGTATGATTCTTGAACCTCCCTTGATCTTTCACTATATTGCTAGGAAGGCTTACCGCTATCTAGAACAATGCTCTGAGCGTTCCTTACTGCTCCTCTGTTCTCTTTTGCTGATTGGACTGGGCTGGCTTCATTACTCGTTCCCAGTCGATATATCTTTTTTTCTCTTTTATCTCGTCCCTGTTGCTATTGTCACTTGGTTTATTCGGGGTGAGTGGGGAATCCTATTTGGGGTGATCAGTGCGGTTTTTTGGTTGGCTTCGGATCTGAGAATTGAATTAGGAAAACACCTCAGCGCTCATCTTTGGAATATGAGTGTACGTTCTATTCAATTTGCTATTATTGTTTACTTGCTCACAGCTTTTAAGCGAGCTTATAATCTAGAAAAAACTCTAGCCCGTTTTGACACTTTAACTCAAACGGTTAACCGTTACCATTTTTTTGAACTCTTGCAGGCTCAACTCACGCTCAATCAAAAAAACTGCATTTCCTTTACTATTGCCTATATTGATTTGGATGATTTTAAACAGATTAATGATAAGTTTGGTCATCAAGTTGGAGACAACATTTTACGCAAATTTGCTCACACCATTCAGCAAAATATTCGCTCTCAAGATATTCTAGGGCGTTTAGGAGGGGATGAATTTGTCTTACTTTTACCTAATTTAAACCCGCAAGAAGCCCCAACTTTTCTAAAACGTATTCAAGGTTGCTTGACTCAGATTACCACCCCAGATCATCACAGTATTACGGTGAGTATTGGAGCAGCAACCTTTGAATGTTTTCCTACATCTTGTGATGAAGTCCTAGAATATGTAGATCAGTTGATGTATAACGTGAAAATGAGTGGAAAAAATAACATCATTTATGAAATTGTGAAGCATTAGCCCCTAATTGTTATGAGTGATAGGGGAGTAGAGGGGCAGGGGGGCGGGGGAGCAGGGGAGCAGGGGAGCAGGGGAGCAGGGGAACAATTATCAATTCCCTATTCCCTATTCCCTATTCCCTAGCCCCACGAGTAGAGTTATTCCGCAAGCCCTAGGTGAGCGTCGAGAGGGAATAACGTAACAGAGTGTTACAGATTCTTAAGGGTTGACCCACCTTTGCACTGTGAAGAATCAGAGCTAAGGTAAACTAACCGTTAAATCACTAACCCGATTTTAGGAGAACACTCACACTAGGAGTTACTCGATGTCTCATAGCGTCAAAATTTACGATACCTGTATTGGCTGCACCCAATGTGTACGGGCTTGTCCTTTGGATGTATTAGAAATGGTACCCTGGGATGGTTGTAAAGCCGGACAGATTGCTTCTTCCCCTCGGACCGAAGATTGTGTAGGGTGCAAACGTTGCGAAACCGCTTGCCCCACCGACTTCCTAAGCATTCGTGTTTACTTAGGGGCGGAAACCACCCGCAGCATGGGTCTGGCTTATTAAAACAAACTTTAAATGGTGTGCGAATTAGAGGGCAAGGGTTAAACTTGCCCTTTCTTTTTTTTACTGTTCCGGATGGGGGGTCTGAAAGGGAGGGAACAGGGAGTAAAGGCCTTGCGTCTGGAAATTTTGGTGCGATCGCCTAATTCATCGCCTACCCTACTTTTTAGTTCCCCAACTCTTTCCCATCATGAAGACTCAACCGTTACTCTCTCGTCTCGTCCTTTCAGGTTGTTTAGTGATCCTACCTGCTTTAGGAGTCCAAGCCCAAGAACCAGCCCCTCTGATTGCTCAAAGCAGCGTCTGTCAAAACTACAGCCCTGAAGCCGCCGCCCAAGAAGCCTTACTCCTCCAAATGATTAACCAAGCGCGACAACAGGAACAACGCCAAGGAGGGGGACTCGGCAACTTGCAACAGTTTTTAACCCTAGCCGAGCGTTTCTTACCCGGTGCATTAGGCGATCGCGTTAACCTCGGACAAGTGACCAGTATCCTCAATCAAATCATGAGTTGGGTCGGCGCTGATAATAGCCTCAGTCAAAGCGCACCAGACCCCGAAATGACCCGAGTCATGGAAGTAGTCAGTCGTCGTTTAGAACCCCTTTTAAGGCAATCTAGAGGCAATTTAGACCCCAAACAGGTCGTTAACATCCTAATGGATACCGCCTCAGAAGTCGGGGAGGTTAAAGCCCGGCAGCCCCAACAAGATAGCACCCTCGACTATCTCACCCGGGAGCTAGAAACCCTGCGCCGTCAATGTCGTTCTGGCGTAAGCCCTAATCGTCCCACACCCCTCCCTGCTCCTGCCCCCATCCCCTCTTCTGGCTCAGGTTTGCCCAGTTTACCCCCTCAAGCAGCCAGTCGTTCCGTTCAACTCTACACCCAAGCTTGTCAAGACCGAGGCGGTACCATTAGTTCCCACTATGAAGGAGAAGATACAGGAGAAGGTCGTTTAGAATATCGGCAAATGTTGCAATGTATCCCCGGAGCGCGGGCTTTAGATTGGGCCGACATGGAAAATGATTGTCTGGCAGCCGGGGGAGAATGGTTAGGGGAGCGTTCAGGCCCCATCTGTCGTTTCTAGGTTGACATCCTCCACCGTCCTAAACGACGGGGATTCCTAGACCTCGCAATCTAGGCTTTCTGCTTCAGCACCAGATCAGGCTTTAGGTCAGGCTAGCACTAAGAGCAAGCAGCACCAAGGGGATGAAATCCGGCCATCCCATTCAATTTTGTAGTTCCCTGAACGGGGAGAGAAAAAATTTTTTGCGGGGAGGTGATAGGAAATGGGATTAAGCTGGGTAACTTACGGTCATAAGCGGAGAAATCCAGCTACGTCAATTGATAGGAGAGAGTCATCATGAGACCGGAATTTCAAGCGAAGTTCTTGATGCACCTGAACGGGAAGAAAAAAGGGGATGAAGGTTTCACCCTGATTGAACTGCTAGTTGTAATCATTATTATTGGTATTTTGGCAGCTATTGCACTGCCCTCCTTGTTGGGTCAAGCCAACAAAGCCAAACAGTCCGAAGCTCGCCAAAACGTGGGTTCTGTGAACCGCGCTCAACAAGCCTTTGCCTTGGGTAGAACAGAATTTACCTCTCAGTTAGCTGAGTTAGGCATTGGGATTAAGAGCCAAACGGATAACTACGTCTATGTGCTGAAAACCAGTGCGAACAGAGATGGTGCGGCTAACTACGGTGCGGCTTACAAACCCGCTCTGAAGAGTTATGTTGGGTTAAACGTCACCGCTCAAGGCGACACAACAACGGGTGAAGTTTTAACCTTAACCGGAACTTGCGAAAGCCTGAAACCTGCTAAAGTGAACACCCCCACGGATGCTGCTATTGCTGTACCCACTAAACTGGGTCCTGATGGCGCGCAATGTGCTAATGCTCCCAGCAATGGTGCTTTCTCCGATGGTTGGAAAGATTTATCTGGTGGCTAATTTTCAGGATGGGGTACTGGCTTAAACCAACCTCAATTATCTCAATTTAATCCTGTCAGGGGTAGTGTAGGGAACTGCACTACTTCTTTATTTTGTCTTGATTTCACAGCAGGTTATCCCATCAATATGGCAACTCTAGAACAGTGGCAACAGGAAGCACAACAGGCCTATTTAGCGGGGGATTATGTTCAAGGGGCTTTCGCCTATGAACAGGCGCTACAGATTGCCCCGGATCAGGTGACTTTATACTGGTATTTGGGCTTAATGTTGCTGTTACAGGGTAAACCCTCGGAAGCTCAAACCACTTGGCTGATGGTGATGTTGGAGGGGGATGAGGAGACAGTAGAACGTTGGACGCTGGAGTTGGTGGGGATCTTGACTCAGGAGGCGGTGCGTCAGGAATTGTTAGGGGAGGGGGAGCAAACTTGGAGGATTCGGGAGGAAATTCGGGAGTTGGCACCGGGGGATCTCCAAAATCTGTTTGAGTTGTTGCGGTTAGCCATCACCCAAAATCGTTACAAGGGATCGGAACTCGAAGAGTGGGGCGTAATCCCCCTAGTACAATCGGGGCTTCCTTTAGACTTTGCCCTGCTGTTAACGGTGCTGGAAGCCCTCTTTAGCCATGATGCCCGCAATCCGGCTTTAATCCCCCTCATGGAGGCTAGTCTTGCCTATGCTCAAGAGGACAGCCAAAAAGTGGCGCTGTTGAACTTCTGTTTAAAAGTAGGGGTGGCTTTAGGGTATTCTCAACGCCACCCCGGAATTGCCGCCCAACTTTGTGAACTGGGGTTACGTCTTGATCCTCGTACTCCTGAACTGGTCAATCTCCTAGCCCGTTTATACCAAAACTCTAATCAATTTGACCAAGGTTTAGAAATGGCGCGCTTTTACGCCACACTGGTGGAGGAATTGCCCGATCAAGTGTTTGCCAGTAAAGGTCTGTTGCGTGCCTTGATGAGTACGGGAGGGCATTGGCAAGAAGGATTTGAGCAGTTTCTCTGCCATGAACAACTGCTTGAACAGTTGATGGTGCAACAGCCGGAACTCACGCCTCTGCAAGTCTCCCGCCTTTATAGTACCTACTTCTTTGCGCCCTATTTTCGCGATCGCGCCCCAGAAAACCGTCATCTCCAGAACCAAATCGCCCAACTCTGCCAACACAACGCCCAAATTCATCACCGGGAGTTAGTCGAAAAATATCAAAAAGCCAACCAACACCCCCGCAATCCGAAGCACCCCTTACGGATTGGCTACCTCTCCCACTGTTTGCGGACCCACTCCGTTGGTTGGTTAGCGCGATCGCTCATTCAACACCACAACCGGGAAAACTTCCAACTCTACGCCTATTTCATCACCACCCCCAACACCTACGATCCCCTTGAAAATTGGTATAGTCAACAAGTCCATCAAACCTACAAATCCACCCAAGCCCTAGAACTTGCCGAACAAATCCATCAGGATCAAATTGATATCCTTGTAGACTTAGATAGTCTCACCCTTGATGTTGGCTGTGCCGTAACAGCCCTCAAACCGGCCCCCCTCCAAATCACTTGGTTAGGGTGGGATGCCTCGGGAATCCCTGCCATAGATTACTTTATCGCCGATCCCTACGTTTTACCCGACAACGCCCAAGACTACTATCACGAGAAAATCTGGCGCTTACCCCACACCTACATCGCCACAGACGGCTTTGAGGTGGGGATTCCGAGCTTAAACCGTCACCAGTTAAACATCCCCCCCCATGCCGTCATTTACTACAGCGTACAACACGGCTATAAACGCCATCTCCACACCATTAACCTCCAACTGGAAATCCTCAAAGCAGTGCCGAACAGTTATTTTTTAGTCAAAGGGGCCGCCGACTCCGAAGCCGTGAAACGGGTGTTCTTAACGATGGCCGCACAAACTGGAGTAGAAGCGGAACGCTTTCGCTTTCTCGACATTGACGACAGCGAAATGACCCACCGGGCTAACTTAGGCATAGCCGATATTGTCCTAGACACCTATCCCTACAATGGTGCCACCACTACCCTAGAAACCCTGTGGATGGGGGTTCCCCTTGTGACCAAAGTCGGTCAACAGTTTTCAGCCCGCAATAGTTACACCATGTTAAAAAATGCAGGCATTACGGAAGGGATTGCTTGGAGTGATGAGGAATATATTCAATGGGGGATTCGTTTAGGTCAAAATCCCACCTTACGGGATACCATTGCCGGGAAACTCAAACAAGCGCGTTATCAGGCTCCCTTGTGGAATGGAAAACAGTTTACCCGAGAAATGGAGCAAGCTTATCAGGCAATGTGGCAGCACTTCCAAACTCAACGGAACCGCTGAGTAAGGCTCTAATCCCGAGAATAGGGGAGCGGGGGAGCAGGGGAGCAGGGGAGCAGGGGAGCGGGGGAGAAATTCCCTATTCCCTATTACCTATTCCCTAGCCCCAGGAGTAGAGTTATTCAGCAAGCCCTAATTATTACCCCCTTAAACTTCTTCCGAAACGGGGGTATCGGTGACAGCCATTGTTCCCACCCCTTGACGTTCTCGCCAGAGGGCTAATAGGGTACTGGCGATAAAAATACTCGAATAAGCCCCACTAATAAAGCCCACAATTAAGGCTAAGGCGAAAAATTTTAAGGTTTCTCCCCCAAAAAGGAAAATGGCGAACAAGGGTAAAACTGTGGTGACGCTGGTGTTGATAGAACGAGTTAAAGTATCATTAACGGCTCGGTCTACAATGTCACTAATAGATTCTCCCCCCTCACTATTGGCACTGGTTTCTCGAATACGGTCATAAATCACGACTGTATCATTGACGGAGAAACCGATAATGGTTAACAGGGCAACTAAAAATAGGCTGTCAATTTCGACCCCTAACGTTAAGCCTAAAATGGCAAACACCCCGGCCGCAATCAGGACATCATGGACAAGAGCGAGAATAGCAAAAATAGCGTAGTCGAATTTAAAGCGAAAACTGAGATAAACCACAATGCCAAAAAAGGCTGTCAGGAGGGCACCAATACCGGAAATAAATAACTCCTGACCGATGGTGGGGCCAACTGTGTCAATTTGTACCGTTTGGGGGTCAAACTCGCCGATTTCGTTGGTTAGGAGTTGTTGCAATGCCGTCCGTTCCACGTCGGTGAGGGTTTGGGTGCGAACGGAGAGGGTGTAATTCTCGACAATTTGAATAGAACTCCCTTCTAATCCTTCTTGGGCTAAGATATTCCGGACTTCGGAGACATCTATGGGGTCGCCACAGCTATCGGTTGCCACACAAGCGAGGGATAGCTGTAGTCTTGTCCCCCCGACAAAATCTAAACCCGGTCGTAGGGGTGCGCCGAATTGAGTCCAGCACACCACCATGGCGATTAAACTAATTAGACAGGCGATGCTGGAAATGATCCACCATAATCGCTGTTGCTTGATAATATCGAGTTTCATTTTAATCCTCCTGCGAAACTGCCCAGAACAAAAGCGTGATAAACTCTCCCGTTAAGCTTGGGTGCGTAAATTGGGACAAAAGAGTTCTGGTTTTTGGCGAACGCCGGGCATTCCTAAGACAATGGCTAACATAAAGGTGCGGCTACAGGTGAGGGCAGTAAACATACTGACTAATACCCCAATGGCGAGGGTAAGAGCAAACCCTTTCACTAGGCCCGAACCGAGCCAGAATAGGGCAGCACAAGCGATGAGGGTGGTCACGTTGCTATCTAAGATACTGGAGAAGGCGCGGTAAAAGCCCGATTCTACGGAACGATAGAGGGTTTTCCCTGCGCGTAATTCTTCCCGGGTGCGCTCAAAGATCAGGACGTTGGCATCAACGGCCATGCCGATACTGAGGATAAATCCGGCAATCCCGGGGAGGGTGAGGGTGACTCCGACGAGGGCGTAACAGCCGAGGGTTAAGAGGGCGTAGATAATCAGGGCGAGATCGGCGATCGCACCGGGTAAGCGATAATAGACCACCATATAGACCAATACTAGGGCTAAACCCGATAAACCAGCCACCACACTCCGGTTCACACTATCCCGCCCCAAGGTTGCCCCAACGGTGCGGTTTTCGACAATTTCCACGGGGAAGGGTAGGGCCCCACCTCGTAACTGAATGGCTAAACCATTGGCTTCTTGGAGGGTGAAATTCCCAGTAATTTGCGCCCGGCCGCCTGTAATCCCGGTTTCGGCGTACTCAATGGATACGGTGGGCGCGCTAATTAACACATCATCTAAGAAGATCCCTAACCCTCGCCCGGTTCCTGCGACGGATTTGGTCAACTCGGCAAACTTATTGCCTCCTTCGCCATCAAAGACAATATTGACTTGCCAGCGATCGCTTGTGCCGATAGTTCCAGCCCTTGCATCCCGCAGATACTGCCCAGTCAGGTCGGTGGACTCGAACAGTTCCGCTAAAGCTTGATTGGCTAAATCCACTTGCTCTTGAGCGGCGGCAATGTCTTCAGGAGAGGCATTTTCGCTCCGTAGGGCTTCTAATTCGGCTTCGGCTAAGTCACGCAAGTTCAGTTGTGGGATGAGTTCGGTTTCTGTGCCGCGTTTTTGGCTTTTGAACTCTAACTGAGCCGTACCTTGGAGGACTTTTTCCGCCTGTTCTGGGTTACTCACTCCCGGCAACTGCACCACAATTTTATCCGGGTTAACGGTTTGGATAATCGGTTCAGCCACCCCTAAACCATTGACCCGATTTTCCAGCACTCGTTTCACATCGGCGAGGTTTTCGGTGGTAACATCGGGAAATTCGGCGGTGGGTTGAACTTGTAACGTGAGACGCGCCCCTCCCTTCAAGTCAAGGCCGAGGTTAAGCGGCATGAGGATCAAAATGGCGATCGCGGCGGCCACCAAGGCCAGAATAAAAGCTATCGTCAAACGTTGTTTTTGCATGGTGTTTTGAGCGTTGCCAGTAATCGCGAGTGGGTTAAATGCGCATTTCTACAATTTTCTGCACCGCTTCCACAATTTGGGGCGGTTGCACAATGGTTAAATGCTCTAATTTGCCATTGTAGGGGGTGGGAATATCTTGGGACGATAATCGCATCACCGGGGCATCAAGTTCATCAAACAACTGTTCATTAATCAAGGCCATGACTTCGGCGGCCACTCCGGCGGTTTTCATACATTCTTCTACGATAATCACCCGATGGGTTTTGCGCACCGATTCCCGGATGGTTTCCATATCAATGGGTTTGAGGGAAATCAGGTCGATAATTTCCGGGTCGTAGCCCTCTTTTTTCAAGGTTTTAAGGGCTTGTAAGCAGTGATGCCGCATCCGGGAGTAGGTCAGGATGGTGACATCTTTCCCGGAATGAACCACTTCGGCTTTATCTAACGGACAGAGATATTCATGATCCGGTAAATCTTCTTTGAGGTTATAGAGCAGAACGTGTTCAAAAAATAGAACGGGGTTTTCATCTCGGATGGCCGCTTTAAGCAGACCTTTGGCATTATAGGGGGTGGAACAGGCGACAATTTTTAACCCCGGGACTGCTTGGAAATAGGCCTCTAATCGTTGGGAATGTTCTGCCCCCAGTTGCCGCCCCACCCCTCCGGGGCCACGAATTACGAGGGGAATGGTGAAGTTGCCGCCGGAGGTATAGCGTAACATCCCGGCATTATTGGCAATTTGGTTGAAGGCGAGCAGGAGAAAGCCCATGTTCATCCCTTCAATGATGGGGCGCAGTCCCGTCATGGCAGCCCCGACGGCTAAACCTGTAAAGCTGTTTTCTGCAATGGGGGTGTCTAGAACTCGCAAATCGCCATATTTTTTGTACAGGTCTTTGGTGACTTTATAGGAGCCACCATAATGACCCACGTCTTCTCCTAGGACAAATACCCTAGGGTCCCGCGCCATTTCTTCATCTGTTGCCGCACGGAGGGCATTAAAAAACAGAGTCTCTGCCATGCACTTTTACCAGTAGAGGGTATAGGCGATCCTATCATTGAACTGTGTCTGAGGGTAGGGAGTCGGGAGTCGGAAACAATTAGGGCTTGTTGAGTAACTCTCCTCGTGGGGCTAGGGAATTGATAATTGATAATTGATAATTGTCAATTGTCAATTGTCAATTGATAATTTCTCCCCCGCTCCCCTGCTCCCCATTTACCAAGGCACCCTAGCTGTAACCGTCATTAACCAAGGATGCCCCCACCAAAAGAGCAGGACAAAGGCCGCAACTCCCGCATAGGCAGGGCGGAGAAATTCCCGCAGTTCTAGGGTTTGGCGACCTTCCCAAATGGCGCGGAAGGGGATAACCGAAGTGCGGGCTTTGGCTTGGCGGAAGGCTTCGCCGTAGCGCTGTTCTAAACGGCGATCGCCATGCCAGACGGCGAAGAGATGATGAG
Organism: Spirulina subsalsa FACHB-351; assembly: GCF_026130165.1. Classification (GTDB taxonomy): domain Bacteria; phylum Cyanobacteriota; class Cyanobacteriia; order Cyanobacteriales; family Spirulinaceae; genus Spirulina_A; species Spirulina_A subsalsa_A. The sequence continues at coordinate 47,365 of NZ_JAIHOM010000028.1, forward strand.
CAATCAAGCCCAAGGATGTCACCACCATAAAACTGGTGCCTAACCAAAGGGTATGGGCGACACACCAGATAATCTGTCCCACCATTTGGGGGTGGCGGGTAATGCGTATAATCCCCTGTTCATGAAGGTGAACCTGGGGTTTTTGAATGGCGGCCACTTCCAACAAGTTAAAGGTGGAGGGGTAGAGGAAGAGGAAAGACAGGGCGCTTAAACTCCAGACGACGGCTTTCACCCCGGGGACTCCCTGCACTTGCCACAAGAGCGCTCCATCATAACGGTGGTTGAAGAAGTAGATCACTAAGATGGTGGCGAAGGGGACACTGACTAGGGCAAACAGAACCCGATAAAGGCGAGCGCCGATCTTCTGTTCCCCCCAAGCACGGAGGGCGGCGAGTCCACTATGGGCGATCGCAAAACCCAACAACAAAGCCAACATGATGCTATGACTAGGGGTAAACCAAGAATTGATCATAAAAATTAACGTTTTTTAATATTTGGACTAAAGTCAATTTGCGTTTAGGGTTGGTTAAGTAACACTAATGATTGTAAGAGGACTTGTTCCCCTGTTGTGATACTGTCAATTTCAGGAACCAATCGACAATTCAGCTTTGATTGACCTATAACTTCCTTAAATCACACGGATCAAAGCCCTTGATTCTCATGGTTCGCTTTTTTCCTCATTCTCTTTTTGGGCATTATGTCTGAAATCCCTTTCACTCTAGACCAACTCCGTATCCTCAAGGCGATCGCCGTTGAGGGGAGTTTTAAAAGGGCGGCGGATAGTCTTTACGTTTCCCAACCCGCAGTTAGTCTGCAAGTGCAAAACCTCGAAAGACAGATGAATGTCCAACTGTTTGATCGAGGAGGGCGCCGGGCAAACATGACCGAAGCGGGACATTTACTCCTCAACTACGGGGAGAAAATTCTCAGCCTCTGTCAAGAAACCTGTCGGGCCATTGAAGATTTACAAAATCTCCAAGGGGGAACCCTCATTGTCGGAGCTTCCCAAACCACAGGAACTTACTTATTGCCTCGGATGATTGGTTTTTTTCGCCAACGTTATCCTGATGTTGCCGTACAACTTCAAGTCCACTCCACCCGTCGCACGGCTTGGAGTGTGTCCAATGGACAAGTAGACTTAGCCATTATTGGCGGAGAAATACCGGCCGAACTTCAGGATACTCTAGATGTTCAACCCTACGCTGAGGATGAACTCGCTTTAATTTTGCCCGTGTTTCACCCCTTGGCGAAACAGGACACCATTCAAAAAGAAGACCTTTATAAACTCAACTTTATTACCCTAGATTCTCAATCCACCATTCGCAAGGTGATTGATTACGTCTTGACGCGCTCGGAAATTGACCCCAAGCGCTTAAAAATTGAAATGGAACTCAATTCCATTGAAGCGATTAAAAACGCTGTACAAGCAGGGTTAGGGGCTTCTTTTGTCTCGATTTCTGCGATTGAGAAAGAACTTCAGATGAACATTCTGCACCGAGCGATTATTGATGAAGTGGTCGTTAACCGCACCCTGTCGGTGATTATCAACCCCAATCGTTATCGTTCCAAGGCTGCGGAGGCATTTATTCAGGAAATTCTGCCTGAATTTGCCACGAATCGGGATTTTATTCTCCCGCCTAGAAGTTCTGAGAATAACCGCAAAAATAAAGCGGAAGCTAAAGCTATTGCTGAAGCAGAAGTTTAGTCAGGTTTATCTGCAATGTCGGGTGAAGACCCTCGGTTTTACCGACGGGATGAAACCCGACCAGTATAGAAACAGCGAAGCACGACTCTTTAGCTAAGGCTCAGGGATCACTCTTAGCATGACAATTTGTG
>NZ_JAIHOM010000029.1 GCF_026130165.1 Spirulina subsalsa FACHB-351
TTGTTCAGAAAACCCTATCCACTCGGACTCATGCTTGTCAGTGTGGATGTGTCTTGGACAGAGACCACAATGCAGCGAGGAATATCCTCGGTCGGGGATTGAGTACGGTAGGGCATACCGGAACTTTGGCGCTAGACGCAAGTAACGCTTCAGGAGAATGGGCCTCTACTTTGGCTGGAGTAATCCTGTCAGGGCAAGCTGATTCGTTGAGTGAAGAATCCCCGTGCCTTTAGGCCGGGGAGTGTCAATTTGTAACAAATTTAGCAGTAAAAAACTTTTCAGCTTCTTGAGTTTAACAAGATTTTGGGATAAGAATACTTTTGTCCTAGATTTTAGCTTTCTGGGTCAATACCTAACGCTCTGAGTTGAGCCGCTAATCGTTCTGCCCTTTGCCGCTCCTGTTGGGCCCTTTGCCGTTCTTGTTCGGCCTGTCTGCGTTCCTCATCGGCTCTTTGCCTTTCCCGTTCAGCTCTCTGGTCGGCCTGTTGGGCCCGTCGGCGTTCCTGTTCGGCTCGTTGCCGTTCCTGTTCGGCTCGTTGCCGTTCCGCTTCCCCCCGTTGTTCCAACTCCAAAAAGCTCAAAAATGGCCGGCCATCGGGGCGATATATTTCCAACGTGCTAGCCGTCAGGACAAAACGAATCCCTAGACGAGGACTTGTCCAATTCTGGAGGTTTTCAATCCCTCTTAAACCTTCTTCTGAACGCCACAGTCCATGTAAATCGTTGCGCTCTGGATTGTATATATAGTATTCTTCCACCCCGTAATCGTCATAAAATTGCTGCTTTTTGCTCATTTCTGCTAAACGATTGCCGGGGGAGAGAATTTCAAAGACGACTTGAGGGGCAATATTTTCCTCTTCCCACTGTTTATAAGAACCTCGTTCTCCTTTGGGGCGACCAAACGCTACCAGTGCATCGGGAGCAACGCGGATTTCGGGGTGTCCTTGGACGGGATACCAGAGTAAATCCCCCGCCACAAATACATCAGGCTGATTGGCGAAAAGTAGTTCTAGGTTTTCTTTAATCAGGACAATCCAGCGAAACTGTAGGGTATTGTCTGCCATCGGTAGACCATCACTGTCGGGATAGAGTATCTCACAATCCAAGGAAACGGTCATAGGAATTATCTCCTCTGGGTGAGGGCTGCATCATCATTTTTCAGTTTAACAAGATTTGATGTTTCTGGGTTAATGCCTAACTTGATTGTTCGCTTTGTTTCCGTTCTAATAGTTGTAAGCGGATTTCTTGATGGACTTCTTGGGTAATGGGGTAAAAATAAGCCAAGATTAAGCCAATAATTAACATCAACATGGGCAATGGACCAATAGCAACTCGTATGGCGAATAAAGCACTGTCTGGCTGAATGGGAATGGGTTCTCCGGGAACTTGTTTAATAAATCCAGCCCATTCTAAAGTTTGACCGACAATAAATAAAGAGAAGGCTAAACAGAGTTTTTGTAGTAACACCATAAAGCCGTAAAAAATGCCTTCCCGTCGCTGTCCGGTTTTCAGTTCGTCGAGTTCAATAATATCTGGCACCATTGACCAAGGAATGAGATAGGCAACGGATACCCCGGTTCCGGCTAAGATGGCTAAACCATACATGAGCAAAACTTGACCGGGTTGGAGGAAAAATAGACCGGATTGGGCAATTAACCAGAGAAATGTTCCCATGAAGTAAACCTTTTTTTTGCCCAGTTTATTGCTGACTTGTTGCCAGACAAATAGCATGATCAAGGCTGTCCCTTGAACGGCAATGGCTGTTAAGGGAAAACTGGCTTCCGTGAAGCCCATCCAACTGACGACAAAGTAGATGAGGATGGAGGCAGTGAGTTGAACGGCTAACCAGGAACAAAGGTAAATGCCAATCAAGTAAAGGAACGGTTTGGTACTTAAAGCAATTTGAAATTGTTCGCGTAAATTAAGGGTTGGGAAGGCGTTAGTTTGGGTTTCTTCGCTGTTTGTTTGAATGGTTAAGTATTCTTCGGGGACGGAATCAATTAAGGTTAATCCGGCAACAATAAAGAGAATGCAGAGTAAGATTCCATTAATAACGTTAAAGTCGAAGCTTCTGAGGAAAATTATAAAAATGGGATCATTTCCGAGGTAGACGAGCAGAGATTTGAGGGTATTGAAGAATAAAATACTGAATCCATAAAGACCGCAAGCTCCCCCAATCCAGAGGGAAATCCAGCCCCATTGTTGACGTTTTTCTAGGGGAATTAAGGGTTCCATGCCTCGTTCTTGAATGCGCAAAACACACCATAAGGTGGAGAGAACGGCAATCATGGCGCAGGCTGTGCCTAAAACCCGAAATTGGGTAAAGGAATCGTCAGGATACAGGAGGAAAACAATTTGCGCGAGAATGAGGGAGAAAATACTGCCCCCAATGGAAAAAGCCATGCGGAAACTGTTTAAACGGGTGCGTTCGTTGTAGTCTCGGGTGAGTTCTGGGGTGAGGGTGGTGTAGGGTAGGTTGACGACGGTGTAGGCTAAATGGAAGCCAATGGCAATGGTGACGTAGTAGGCAAAGAGTAACCATTCGTTGGTGGTGACGTTTTCGCTAAAGCGGGGGACAATCCAGAGTAAGCAGTAGAACAGACCAAAAGGGATGGCTCCGGCTAACATCCAAGGGATACGTCTTCCCCAACGGGTGCGGGTGCGATCGCTCAAAATGCCTGTAATGGGATCGTTAATAGCATCCCACACTTTCCCCACGGCCAAGACTAAACTCGCTAATCCCGGTGATAATCCTGCAACATTGGTTAGAAAAAATAACAGGAAGAAGATCATCACGTTAGCGGAAATGGCTGTCCCAAGATCCCCGGCACCATAGGCTAATTTCGTCGAAAAGCGTAGGTGTTCGTCGGCAGGTTTGATCGTCTCTGGATTTGTATCCTTGGAGGTCGAAACGTCACTCATAGTTATTGATAGATGGAGTAGTTCATGGAGTCAACCAATGGCTGTGTGAGGATATTATCGCTGTCTTAGTGATACAGATTTTTTGCAATTTCTGCAAGCAACCCTAGGTTGTCTTTCACGGGAAATAGGCTGAGTCAGGAAAGTGTCTGTCCCGGTCATCTTGCTGCCATAATAAGGGGACAGTTGCTCAGTTTTCACGTTTCGGGATGGAGGTATGGTAGAACAAACGGAACTCTATGTCTCTTGGTCGGATTATCATTACTTGGTTGAACAGTTAGCTGTCCAAATTTACCGTTCTGGGTGGGAGTTTAACCAAATCATCTGTATTGCCAAGGGAGGGCTTCGGGTGGGGGATACGCTCTGTCGTTTGTATGATTACCCTCTGGCGATTTTGTCGGCTTCGTCCTATGGGGGGAGTAAAAATCAGGTGCGGGGGGAGTTAAAGTTTTCTCAGCATTTGGCTATGACGACGGAAGGATTGGGCGATCGCATTTTATTGGTAGATGACTTGGTAGACTCTGGTCTTAGTCTGAGAGAGTCCATCCATTGGTTAAAACAAAATTACGAATCCCAGATTCAGGATCTGCGCACGGGAGTTTTATGGTACAAGTCTTGTTCGGTCATTGAACCGGATTATTATGTGGAATATTTAGCCGATAATCCTTGGATTCATCAGCCTTTTGAGTATTACGAACAAACCACCCCGGCTGAATTGGCCGCTAAGTATGGCTTCGATACCCCTTGAGGGAAAACCTGCAAAATTCCACCAAAAGCGCGTACAATCAAAAAGGAGAATTTTGCGTACAAGAAAGATTGTAGAACCAAGATGATCAAGTTGAGATTAAAACGCTACGGCAAGAAAAGAGCGGTGAGTTATCGGATTGTGGCCATGAACAGTCGCGATCGCCGTGATGGTCGTCCCTTAGAAGAGTTGGGATTTTACAACCCCCGCACCGATGAAACCCGTTTGAATCTTCCCGCCATTATCAAACGCTTACAAGAAGGGGCGCAGCCTACGGATACTGTGCGCTCTATTTTAACCAAAGCCCAAGTTTTTGAGCAACTGAAAGCTTAGGTTGAGGCGTGGTGAGGAATCCTAGCCCTTGAGGGCGGGGAAGATGTCAAGATTTCCGAATATCAGTTAAGATTATGAGTCCCAATTATGACCAACTGGTGCGTTATTTAGTCGAGCCATTACTCGATAACCCTGAGTCTTTGAGTCTGAATTGTGAATTGTCGCGGGGCAATCAAAAGGTTCTGATTCGTCTGGCGTTTGACCCAGAAGAACAGGGGAAAGTGTTTGGTCGAGGGGGACGGAATATCGAAGCGATTCGGATGGTACTAGAAGCGGCAGCGAGCGCAGTAGGACAGTCGGCCCGACTGGAAATATATGGGAGTCAGAACGCCCATTCCTCTTCTTCAGAAACCAGCGGCCCCAAACGAGAACGGAACAACCGTCCTCCTCGCTCGCCTCGCCGTTCTTCTCCTGTCTCTAAACCGTCTCCTCGCAGACGGAGTGAAACGTGATTTCAGAAACCATACCGTTCCCGAGTCCAGAAAGTGCGATCGCCTTGGCGGGAATGCGGGAGGAGAACTTACAACTCCTCTCCCGCCATACGGGGGTTCAGGTGGTGATGCGAGGCTTAGAATTGTGGCTCTCGGGTCAGCCGAAAGCGGTGGAACGCTGTTCTCAAGTGGTGCGATCGCTTAAACCCCTTTGGAAGGAGGGTAAAACTATTGCTCAAGCGGATATTTTGACGGCCTTTCATGCCCTCGACACGGGACAGACCGACGAATACCAAGATTTACAGAAAAGTGTTCTCGCCCATACCCGACGGGGAGAACCCATCCGGGCGAAAACCTTCCGACAACGGCAATATATTAAGGCGATTCAAACCCACGATATTACATTTTGTGTCGGACCGGCAGGAACAGGTAAGACGTTTTTAGCGGCGGTGTTGGCGGTGAAGGCCTTGTTAAGTGATGAATGCGATCGCCTAATCCTTACCCGTCCGGCCGTGGAAGCGGGGGAAAAACTGGGTTTTTTACCCGGTGACTTACAGCAAAAAGTCAACCCCTTCCTCCGTCCCCTCTATGATGCCCTCTACGAGTTCATCGACCCGGAAAAAATCCCCGACCTCATGGAACGAGGCAAAATCGAAGTCGCCCCCCTCGCCTATATGCGCGGTCGTACCCTCAGCAATGCCTTTGTCATTGTAGATGAAGCCCAAAACACCACCCCAGCCCAGTTAAAAATGGTGTTAACGCGCTTAGGGTTTCGCTCCCGTATGGTGGTGACAGGAGATATTACCCAAACCGATTTAGGCCCGGCTCAAGATTCTGGTTTAGTGGTGGCGCAAAAAATCCTTAAATCCGTTGAAGGGATTGCCTTTTGTCACCTGACTTCTAGTGATGTGGTGCGTCATCCCTTGGTACAGCGCATTGTGGCCGCCTATGAGCAGTTTGAGCGTTAGGGGAAATGGGGAGTTGGGCTGCGCGCTCCACCCAAAAACGGCAACGAGGATGCTGCAACCATAATGGGTTCGCAGTTGCGCTTTATCGCCAAATAGTTATGATCTGCTGAATAACTCTACTTAAACTAGGGAATCTTGACTTTGAATATATTTCTTGATGGTTTCCAGAGACCCACCGCCGGGAATCCTCCCACCATAATCTGTGATCATCATCTGTGATTTGGTGGGATGAGGATGTCAATTCGGCAAGCCTAACTGTGAAGGCGCACATTGCCTCGTCGGACGGCGTGTAAAATGCGGTCAATGGCGCGCCGTTCGTCCTCTTGCAGCGTGTCATCTAGTAAGGCTGCCATCAGACCATAGCGATCGCCAATTGTTAAAGTTTGGGTGTCAGCGACAGAGGCCATAATGTCTGCCAGTGCGCCCGGAATCAGTTGCAGTTGGTTTAGCATAATGCAGATTGGCTGGTGCGGATAAGCTCTCTCTAATCTTATTTTATGTGCTTTCACGGAAGATTAACGGCTTATATCCTAAAGATTTTGTAAAGTTTTTTAAAGTTCTCTGAGTTAACCCCGTAATTATACTGAACGTATTTTTGCGGCCGCACTTTTTCCGGAGAACGCAGCACAACGGTGAAAAGTGAGAGTAATAATCGGGGACTTTTAAAACAGGGAGAACCTTGTGTTGAACAGCAAAACATACCATTCACCTGTCGGACAACTGCTAAATCGTCGTTACGAAATTGTCCAAGTTTTAAGTTCTGGTGCGTTTGGTCAAACCTATATCGCTCAAGATATTACGCAACCAGGCCGGCCGCGTTGTGTGGTCAAATATTATCAATCGAATCGGGATTATCCCAACCTCTTAAAAACCAGTCGTCGTATTTTTGTGTCAGAGGTTGAAACGCTCAAAAAATTGGGAAATCATGACCAAATTCCTCAGTTTTTTGATTGTTTCGAGGAAAATCAAGGATTTTATTTAGTGCAAGAGTTGATTATTGGGCAAACTCTCAGTACAGAATTGTCCTTTGCGCGTTACGGGGAACCGACAGCGAAAAAAGAGCAGGTGGTGTATTTGTTGCGGGATCTGTTGACGGTCTTAGACTATGTACATCGTCAAGGGGTGATTCACTGTGATGTGAAGCCTAATAATATTATCCGGCGGATTGAAGATGGTCGCCTGATTTTAATTGACTTTGGGGCGGCTCAACCTGTCCGTTCTCCGGCCTATGATAAAAAAATTATTCATCCTCTGTCCTTAAAAACTACCGTTGCGGTTAGTCCTTCGGGCTATTTAGCCACGGAACAACTCCTCGGAACTCCCTATCCTTGTAGTGATATTTATGCGCTGGGTATTATTGCCATTCAGTTTTTAACGGGTTTAGACCCGGCTAAGTTACAACTGAACTTAGAAACCAGTGAGATTAATTGGCAGGAGCATTATCGCCAAAATAGTGCGCCAGAGGATTACAGCGAAGAACTGGCGGCTATTTTAAGCCAGATGGTGCGCTATAACTACCGGGAACGCTATGCCTCTGCGCAAGCGGTTCTTGATGCCTTAAAGCCTTTATTAGTGGAGGCTAAAGCGATTACCTTAGAGGCCTCTAGTCGGGCTTTAGAAGAGGCTTTTGACCGGGTGAGTGAAGAATGCACCCAGGATATTATTTCCCTGTTTCCGGTGCCGGGGAGCGATCGCCTTGAACAAGAAGCGGAACAGGCCAACTTTGAGGACTGGAGCGAAGAGAAGGAACTGTTTAAACCCCAAGAACAACCCATTGTCTCGTCAATGGGGGGATTAAGCCAAGCACCCAGCTTACCCAGCACTCCCCCCCGTCGCAAGACCCAACCAACACAAGCTAAAGCCAAAGGGAAATCAAGCTCGGGACAACTCCATCCCAGCATGATGAAAATGCTCACTCGTATGGGGGTTCTGGTGGCCGTGTTAAATGCCTTTGCCATTGCCTTGGGGATTTATACGTTAGTGGATAGTCGGGCGAGTGAACCCGCAGAGCGTCTGATTGAGGCCGAACAAGCCTTACACGCGGGTAAACTAGAAGATGCGATCGCCATTGCCCAATCCATCCCCGCCGACAGTCCCGCCTATGAAGAGTCTCAGGCCTTCATCCAACAGTGGCAAAAGGAATGGAAACAGGCCTCTCGCTACGCTAGCGAAACCGAACAGGCCTTTCAGGCGCAACAATGGCAAGAAGTCCTGAGCGTAGCGGCGAAAGTTCCCCCCATTGACTATTGGCGTAATCGGGTAAGTCCCTTGGTCAAAAAAGCCCGCACCCAAGCCGAAACCGAAGCTCAAGACTTACTCAATCAGGCGTTTACTGCCGCCATCAATAAAGACTTCTCCCAGGCCATTGAAAAATTACAACGCATCTCCCCTCAAACCAGTATCGGTCAAACCATCCAACCGAAACTAGAGGAATATCGCCGGAAACAAAACATTCGCGCCATGTGGATGTTACAGCAGGCCTACAACCTCGCGGCAGAACAAGAGTTTCAACGGGCGATTACCTTCCTCGAACAAATTCCCGCCGATACTCCCGCCGGTGCGATCGCCAAAGAAAAACTACCCGAATACCAACAAAAACAGCGTATTATTGAACGCCTTGGTCGCCGAATGTCCTACCATCCCAGTGAAGAAGCAACCTTTGTCTCCACCCTACCGAGCTTCTCCACCCTCTCGGATCTCAACCCCGGCGCCCAATTACAAGAAGTTGGGTGAGGTTATTCTCCCCCTTCACCTCCCCAACCGCTCTAACTCCCAAAGTTATAATCAGAGCAGAACGGATCTGTTTCAACAGCATGATCTCAAGGAGGAACTTCCCATGTTTTACTGGCATTGGTCCTATTTACTCTTAATCCCCGGCATGATCCTAATGTTCTGGGCGCAAAGTAAAGTCAAAGGGACTTATGAGCGTTATTCTCAAGTCGCCTCTAGTTTAGGCTTAACCGGGGCGCAAGTCGCACGACAGATTCTGTTAGCGATGGATATTCGTGACGTTAAAATTGAACCCGTTGCCGGGCAGTTAACCGATCACTATGATCCCAGTGCCAAGGCTGTCCGACTGTCTGAAGGGGTATATAACTCCACCTCCCTCGCTGCGGCCGCCGTAGCCGCCCATGAGTGCGGTCACGTCATGCAGGATAAACGAGAATATACCTTCATGAACCTGCGCGCTAGTTTAGTCCCGGCCGCTAATTTGGGTTCTCGTTTAGGACCTTTTTTAATTATTGCCGGGATTGTCTTAAGTTCTCTCGGAGCGATTTCTGTCTGGTTTATAAATTTGGGGATTGTCCTATTTGCCGCCGTGATTGTTTTCCACCTCGTCACCCTGCCTGTTGAGTTTGACGCTTCCCGACGAGCGTTAAAGTTAATTGATGAGTTAGGTATTTTGCAAGGAGAGGAAAACCAAGGCGCAAAAGCTGTTCTACAAGCGGCCGCTTGGACTTATGTGGCCACGGCTCTCTACGCCGTTTTGCAGTTAGTCCAATACATTATTCTCTCCCGCAGTCGCAATTAATCCCCTGAGACGAAAAAAGGCATTTGAAACCCGCCCAAATGCCTTAAAAAAATATTGACAAATCACTTAAAATATGCTAGAGATTTGGTTCAATTCAGGGAGATTAAGCTTCATCTAAAGCAGCAATCCCGGGTAATACTTTCCCTTCCAATAATTCTAAGCTTGCACCGCCTCCGGTGGAAATGTGGCTCATTTTGCTGGCTACGCCCACTTTTTCCACGGCCGCTACAGAGTCACCACCTCCAATGATAGTGACCGTGCCTTTTTCGGTTAAATCGGCTAGGGTATTGGCGATCGCCTCAGTCCCTTTGGCAAACTGATCAAACTCAAACACCCCCATCGGACCATTCCAGAGCACACACTTACAATCCGCTAAAGCTTCTTGGAAGACTTTCACCGAATCCGGGCCAATATCTAACCCCATCCAGCCATCGGGAATGCTTTCAATACTAGCCACTTGGGAGTTAGCATCGGCGGCGAAATTATCCGCTAAGATCACATCGGTAGGTAATAACAGATCCACGCCTTTCTCTTTAGCTTTAGCTTCCAGAGACTTAGCCAACTCCAGTTTATCCTCTTCCACCAAGGACTTCCCTACATTTAAACCGCGAGCCTTGTAGAAAGTGAAAATCATCCCACCCCCGATCAGCAACTTGTCGCATTTTTCGAGTAAGGTTTCAATCACGCCAATTTTACTAGAGACTTTAGACCCCCCAATAATGGCCGCTAAAGGACGTTGGGGGTTATCAATCGCCCCTTGTAAAAATTGTAATTCTTTCTCAATTAAATAACCCGCTACACTAGGACTGAGGTATTGTGTGACCCCCTCCGTCGAAGCGTGAGCGCGGTGTGCTGTTCCGAAAGCGTCATTGACGTACAGATCAGCATTCGCGGCCAACTTCTTGGCAAAGTCGGGGTCATTTTTTTCTTCTTCAGCGTAGAAGCGGACGTTTTCGAGTAAGGCGACATCCCCATTATTCATACCGTTAACAATAGCGGCGACTTCATCCCCAATACAATCGGGACACATGGTAACGGGTTTCCCCAGCAACTCAGAGAGACGTTGAGCAACGGGAGTGAGACGCATACTTTCTACGACTTTCCCTTTAGGACGACCAAAGTGGCTGGACAACAGGACTTTAGCTCCTTTGCTGATTAAGTCCTGAATGGTGGGCAAAGCGGCGCGAATGCGAGTATCATCGGTAATGCTCCCGTTGTCGATGGGAACGTTAAAGTCGGCTCTTACTAAAACCCGTTTTCCGGTTAAATCGGCGGCTGATAAATTTGCTACGCTTTTTTTCGACACAAGGATATCCTCCTAATTGCGTTCTATTCTATTAGTGTGTGCTGTTTAGCCTGATTTGCTCTTGAGACTCAGGGGGATCTCAGTTTTTGGGATTACTCCCTAGCCGATTGTACCGGAGTGGGTGTTACTGGAGGTATGTTTGATGTTTAAAACTGTGTTGTTTCCGATTGATGCAAGCCGCGAAGCCCGCGAAGCGGCTAAGGTTGTAGAGGATATTGTCAAAACTTACAACAGTCGTCTGATTTTGCTGTCTGTGGTGGAAAACCCCCCCACGGAACACGGAGAGACGACGGCAGAAGTGATGACTTCTGCCGAAGCGGTGGAGAAGTTGCTCGAAAGTGCTAAACAGGCTTTTGCGCAACAAGGGATTCAGGCGGAGATTATGGAACGGGAAGGGATGCCCTCGTTTACAATTTGTGATGTGGCTGATGAGTTGGAGGCTAATCTGATTGTGATGGGGTCCAGTGGCATGGGATTAACGGAGGAGGGGGTGTCTGAGAGTGTCACCACGCGGGTGATTAATCTCTCTCCCTGTCCGGTGTTGATTGTGCCTTAATCTTAGGGGAAAGAGAATAGTTGTCAATTCTATCCAATTCTAGCCATTGGTAATGCTCAATTCCCCTACACCCGATGGATTAATTAATAAGCCCCTACTGCTCTCAGGAGCGTAGGGGGTGATGTCATGACTTCAGTTCTCTCCAAACCCTAAGTTTTGACCTTAGCTTTTGTCACCTTAACCGCAGGTTTTACCACTTTAACGGGGGCTGAACTGGGATAAAACTTAAATCGTTGGATGGCTGCACTGGCGGTTTTAATGACCTCACTACTAGAGTCTTGTAAGGCCTTTTGTAAGTAAGGAATCACTTGGGGGGATTGAATACCACCCAATGCTTGAATCGCGGCTAAACGAACAGAGGACTGGGAATCTGTGCTAAGTTTACCGAGAATGGCGATCGCGCTTTTCACCTCCCTGCGCACAGGTTGTCCAGTCGTCAGGGTTTTAAGTGCGATCGCTACCTGTTCCCGTACCTCTGGACTCACCGAGAAACAATACTGTTCCATTTGGGCAACATAGCGCAGTTGCTTCGACTCGCCCCACCCTTGCAACCGTTTCACAATCTGAGCATCTACCTGATTCCCCAGAGTAGGAATCGAAGTCGGAGGCACTTGGGGAGGGAGTTCCGTTGTAGTCCCTTCTGAAGTTGTCTCTGCTGTTAGCCTCTCCACAGAAAGAGGGGCGGAAACAGCCTCCTGGGGCGACTCTTGCCCTTTCGCCTCATAATCTGCCCGTAATTTTGCGATCGCCTCCTCTTTTTCCCGCTTTAACTTAGCCTCCAACGTCTGAAGTTGTCCCTGTAACTCCCTCTGTTTTTCTTCAGACTCCCGTTGATAACTCGCCTTGAGAGCATCACTTTGCTTGAGATAATCCGCTTCTAACGCCGCAATCCGCGATTGTAATTCCGCCTCGTGTTCTTGAGCTAACTCCTGCTCAACCTGCTCAATTTTAACCCTCGTCGCCTCTTCCTGCTCTTCCCGGGCCTTACGAAACACCCCCGCCCCAAACATGGCAGATAGTGCCACACCAATAATTACACCAGCGATTGTATTTAGAGGATCCATCTCAATTCTTCACTCCAAATTTAACCCTGTGATTCTGATATGAAATACAAAAAAGAATGCTATCCGTAGATTAGGTGCAGCCAAGCGCGAAACCTAACAACCCACTCCAGCAAACCCTTAGACATTTCACATGACATCCTCCCACAACTGATTGCAAGCAATACAGCACGGGCTTCCCAAGATTAATGAACGCTGTAATTGTAGCACGCCCCCCAATCTCTCGATCCTCCATTTCCCCCTCCTCCTTCCCAATCCATCAACAGTCAGAATACAGATACAGCAAGCCACTTAACCCCTTACCGTTCAAAAATTCACCGCCAATGACCACCCCCTTTTCTCCCCTCAGTTTTCAGCAATATTTAATTGCACATAATATTCCTGTACTACAGCCTGTTCTCCCATATAAGTCGGTTCAAACTCCCATTGTTCCAAAATAGCGATCGCCAAAATTTGCGCATCTTCCAGAGCAATATTGCCCCCCAGAATGCGCGTCGTTTCTCCATAAACCATCACCTCTCCCCTTTCCTCAATCCTGATTACCACTTCTATCAGAATAGGTTCTGTAATCCTGATATTTGCCGGAACTTGGGCAAAAATACGCTGATTTTGCCTCGGTTGTGCCTGTTTCGTCGGAATATCACGATCCGGCACCGTGAGACGGGGTGCCTCGATACGAGTGATCATACCCCCTCCCCTTGTTTCTGTCGGTGAAGGTGTGGGTGTGGGAGTTGGTGCGGGAGTTGGTGAAGGTGTGGGAGTTGGTGCGGGAGGTGGTGTGGGAGTTGGTGTCGGTGTGGGAGTCGGTGTGGGAGTTGGTGAAGGTGTGGGAGTTGGTGCGGGAGGTGGTGTGGGAGTTGGTGTCGGTGTGGGAGTTGGTGTGGGAGTTGGTGTGGGAGTTGGTGAAGGTGTGGGAGGTGGTGTGGGTGTGGGTGTAGGTGAAGGGGTAGAAATTAGAGGGAGAGTGGGGGTTGAACTTGGGGAGGGAGCCAAAGTTATCAAATCAATAGAGATGCTGTCTGGTGTTCCTGACAAGAGAGGTTCTTTTGTCCCTTGAACTAACAGCCATCCTAAAATGACATGACAGATTATAGACCCTAAACTTAAACCGATCCATAATCCTTTTGGGTCAGAATGAGCCGTTGTTTTGATCTCCCATGATGCCATGATCAAGAATGTTATAAATTTACCCGCTAACAATCCTCTCATAATACTATAACCTCCCGTAGGTTGGGTGAAGCGACAGCGCAACCCAACAAAACAGTAAATAGTAACCCGTTAACAATGAATGCTCAATAATGGCTAATTGTTCAGGAATTTGTAGGTTGGGTGAAGCGACAGCGCAACCCAACAAAACAGTAAACAGTAACCCATTAACAATGAATGCTCAATAATGGCTAATTGTTCAGGAATTTGTAGGTTGGGTGAAGCGACAGCGCAACCCAACAAAATAGTAAATAGTAACCCGTTAACAATGAATGCTCAATAATAGCTAATTGTTCAGAAATTTGTAGGTTGGGTGCAGCGACAGCGCAACCCAACAAAACAGTAAACAGTAACCCATTAACAATGAATCTTTAATAATGGCTAATTGTTCAGGAATTTGTAGGTTGGGTGCAGCGACAGCGCAACCCAACAAAATAGTAAATAGTAACCCGTTAACAATGAATCCTTAATAATGGCTAATTGTTCAGGGATTTGTAGGTTGGGTGCAGCGACAGCGCAACCCAACAAAACAGTAAACAGTAACCCATTAACAATGAATCCTTAATAATGGCTAATTGTTCAGGAATTTGTAGGTTGGGTGCAGCGACAGCGCAACCCAACAAAATAGTAAATAGTAACCCGTTAACAATGAATGCTCAATAATGGCTAATTGTTCAGGAATTTGTAGGTTGGGTGCAGCGACAGCGCAACCCAACAAAACAGTAAACAGTAACCCGTTAACAATGAATGCTCAATAATAGCTAATTGTTCAGGAATTTGTAGGTTGGGTGCAGCGACAGCGCAACCCAACAAAATAGTAAATAGTAACCCGTTAACAATGAATCCTTAATAATAGCTAATTGTTCAGGGATTCGTCGGTTGGGTGCAGCGACAGCGCAACCCAACAAAACAGTAAATAGTAACCCATTAACAATGAATGCTCAATAATAGCTAGTAGAACAAGACCATCTCAGAGATTTTTTTATTAAGTGATCAGGAGAGAAAAATATTCGCTGTTTGCTGAGGATAAATTTTATTATTACTTAACAATACGTGATCCATCAAATCAGCTAAAATAGATGAGGGTGAGGAAGCAAAAAAACGCATCTTTCCTCACATCTAAGCCCTAAAAAACACGCCCTAAAAAATAAGTCTATCAAACTGGGTTGCGCTCTCGCCCAAGGGTAGATGTGATGCGCAGATTCTTCGATAAGTTTTGTAACAAAAGTTTAACAAACTCTGACTATATTGTGAAAAAACTGTGACAAAACCGTGAAAAATAAGCAGGCTCAATCCCTTCTTCGTTACTTGACTCTCAAAAGCAAACAACACGGCGGAATATTACTTTATCTCATTGGATTTTTGTTCTTACAAGCCGTTAGTAGCCTTCAAATTTGGCATAATTTCCAAGACAAAGAAACTGCTTTAATGGCGCGCTATGTAGAAAAATTACAACATACTTATCGCGTCACCACAGACACTTATAAATTAGTTTCTCAAACCATTTACGATGAAATTGTAAATCGTCCTGAAATTATTGATTTAGTGGAAGCGGCAAATACTGCCACTCCCGAGGAACAGGGGATTTTGCGCGATCGCCTGTTTAACTTACTCAATCCAACTTATCAAAACCTCACCAAACGAAATTTAAGACAGTTACATTTTCATTTCTCCGATGGTATCAGTTTTTTACGAATGCACCGACCAGATCGCTTTGGTGATCCCTTGTTTGATGTGCGTTACTCGATTAAACTTGCCAACGAAGAAAAAAGGTTTGTTTTTGGCTTTGAAGAAGGCAGAATTTATAATGGATTTCGTTATGTTTTTCCACTTTTTTCTTTACAAAATGGGCTAGAAAATGGCAATCGCCAACATCTAGGAACAGTAGAAACTAGCATTAGTTTCCAGGCCATTCGTCAGGAAATGGCGAAACTGTTTCCCGGTTGTTTTGATTTTATGCTACGGCGGGATATTGTGGAATCAACGGTTTTTACAGAAGAACAGGCAAATTATAAAACCAGTCCCATCAGCCCAGATTTTGTCATTGAGTCCCCAGAATTAAGGGGAGATATTTTGGAGCAGAAAGAATGGTGTAAAAATGTCGATCAAATCAATCAATCTTTACAGAAAATTGTTCCGGGTAAGATCCAAGAAAACACACCCCAAGCCATTGCTATTCGTCTAGACAATCAAGAGGATTATGTTGTCACCTTTATTCCCATTCACAATATTAAAGATGAGTTAGTGGCTTATATCATCTCCTACGAAATAGATGACAGTTTAGCTGGATATCGCCTGACCCTTTATTTAATGTTAGGGGCAACCACTTGTTTTAATAGTATTTTGGTGTTCTTTATTGCTTATATCAACCACAGTCGCAAGTTATTGACTGCTAAAAATAAACGCCTTGAAAAGGAAGTAGATGCTCGAAAAATTGCCGAAGATCACGCTCATCAAAAGTCTCAAGAATTACAGATAATATTAGAAGAACTCAAGGTGACACAGGCAAAGTTAATTCAAACGGAAAAGATGAGTTCTTTAAACCAGTTAGTGGCCGGGATGGCTCATGAGATTAATAATCCCATTAGTTTTATTTACAGTAATGTTGAACCAGCTAAAGAGTATCTGACCACAATTTTTGATACCCTAGATTTTTACCAGCAAATCCCCTGTTGTCAAGCGTTGCCACTGCCACCGGATTGGGAAGATTTGGAATTTGTGCGGGAAGATTTTCCCAAACTTTTAGAATCCATTCAATTTGGTGCGAAACGAGTAGATCGGATTGTCCAAGCATTGCGCAATTTCTCGCGACTGGATGAAGCTACCTTAAAGTCGGTAGATATTCATGAGGGACTGGATAGCAGTTTAGCGTTGCTCAATCATCGACTGATGGGAAATGAGCAACGTCAGGAGATTGAAGTGAGTCGAGAGTATGACCATTTACCTTTAATTACTTGTTATCCGGGTTTATTAAATCAGGTGTTTATTAATATTCTCTCGAATGCGGTGGATGCCTTAGATCGGTGCAGTTGGCAGAATAAAGAAGTGCCGAGGCTTCAGGTGAAAACCGCACGAATTGATGAGGATTGGGTGAGCATCGAGATTACCAATAATGGCGACAGCATTCCCCCTGAGATTTTAGACCGGATTTTTGATCCGTTCTTTACGACAAAACCCATCGGCAAGGGGACAGGATTAGGACTCAGTACGGCTTATTTTATTGTAGTGGAAACCCACGGCGGACAGGTGAGTTGTGATGCTCAACCGGGGGGGGATACGATGTTTCGGATCAAGTTACCGATTCAAGGGCTAAATCGGGGGAATTAAGCTCAATTTGAGCGGATCCCAAAGCGTGATTTTTGGCTGTTAGATCCTTCACTTAAGTAGTTCGGTGAGTTCTTGGGTGGAAGTTCCGAGAATCCGAGCGAGGGTGTTCATTTCGTTATTGCTAAAACCATCGCGAATTTCAATGAGTTCTTGGGCGGATTTCCCGACGATGCGGGCAATCACTTTAATTTGCTCGTCGGTGATGTCCTTGCCGCGATAGATGTCGCGTAATTCTTGGGGGGAGAGACGATAGGAGTTACAGAAAAAGATAAATTCCTTGTCGCTGACATCGAGTTCTCGCTGGCGATCGCGTAATAAAAAGGCGATCGCTCTCGTGCCGTGTTCAGGACGCTTGGCATTCTCTAGATAGCGCTCCATTAACTTATTCACCCTCGCCGGATTTCCCCCCGTCCGTCGAATCAAGTCTAAACAAGCCATCTGTAACGCCTTAGTCAGCGTATCATTATCCTCGTGCAGTTGTTCGTCCTCATTGAGCGTTTCCACAATGCGGGCAGCAATTTCGGGGGTACAGAAACCCACCTCTTGATCTTCATAGACAATCGCAATATAGGTGCGGTCAGAGTTGAACTCTAGATGTAAAGGCTGATTGGTTTGTTTCATCTATCTATCTACACTACCGGGAACATTTACAGAACAAGAACGATGGCTCTACATCAATAATAATGGGTGAACTACCCCACCCTGCCGTTGGCGAGGATGGGGCTTCCTGATTCAACGGGAACTGCATCTAACAAAACCGATGTTTTGCCAGGTTGTCTTACACTCCCTCCCCAGGCAGTATCGCTGGTTCCCAACGACAAGATCCGCAAGGCTTCATTTCTGATATTTTGTGCCGCATAGTATTGTCCATCAGCATGTTTGGAGACAGTGACAGTTTTGATTGTCCCTTCAAATGCTCGATGACGATGGCAGTAGACTAGCCCAATCTTCCCAGGTAGTTTGATAGAGTCTCCCTCAAACTTAACGTTGGCGGGATAACTTAAGGACTGCCGACCATGCTTTGACTTGAAACGGGGCAATTGCGCCCGCTTCTCAAAGCAGTTTTTATAGGCAGTGGAAAGATGGAGAGCAACAACTTGCAAGGACTGGGAATAGGCATCCCTTAGCCAAGGGTATTCCTTTTTTAACCTTGGTAACAGACTCTGGATATATCCACGAGATAATCCTTTGCCTGTCTTGAGATAGGTTTCTTGGCATAGGTTGAGTGCAAAATTCCAATACCAACGACAGCATCCAAAGGCCTTGGCGAGAGACGCTTTTTGGTCGTCGGTTGGGTAGATGCGATACTTGTATGCCTTATACATTATCTTGATTTGCTGTTGCTGATAACATTGTAGCTGCTCATCCGAGGATTCGCGATCGCTCAGTTGGTTTATTGGTTGCTATTCATCCCCTCCCTGCAAGAGGGGAATTCCGCAACATTTTGTTAAATCTCATAGTCCGTTGCACAACCGCAAGACGACGGAATTTTATGCCCTGCCAGAGAAAGGGGGAGTCAGAAAACAGTTGAGTTAGGAGAACACTGGATTGGTACGAAAGAGTGGTAATCTGAAAGATGGAAAATTTCAGATTAGCTTAAGAGTTCTCCTAATCTTACTTGTTTTAATCAAATCCCATAGCATACGTTGTGCGGATTGTCAAACATACACAACTCCAAAAGACAAAGCATGGTAGCCACAACAGAACAGACCAGTATTGGCAAAATTTCTCAGATCATCGGCCCGGTAGTCGATGTGGATTTCAGTGGTAGCAAAATGCCCAAAATCTACAATGCCTTACGAGTAGAAGGCAAAAACGAGGCGGGTAATGATGTTGCCGTGACCCTAGAAGTACAACAGTTATTAGGCGATAACCAAGTCCGAGCCGTTGCCATGAGTAGCACAGATGGCCTCGTGCGGGGGATGGATGCGGTTGACACCGGAGCCCCCATTAGTGTTCCTGTGGGGAAAGTGACCCTCGGTCGGATCTTCAACGTTTTAGGGGAACCTGTAGACAATCGGGGGCCGGTTGAAAGTGAAGAAACCTCTCCTATTCACCGTTCTGCTCCTAAACTGACCGAACTGGAAACCAAACCCACGGTTTTTGAAACTGGGGTTAAAGTGATTGACCTGCTGACCCCCTACCGTCGCGGTGGAAAAATTGGTCTGTTCGGTGGTGCAGGTGTGGGTAAAACTGTGATCATGATGGAATTGATCAACAACATCGCTATTAACCACGGGGGTGTATCCGTGTTTGGTGGTGTGGGGGAACGGACTCGGGAAGGGAACGACCTCTACAACGAAATGATTGAGTCCAAAGTAATTAACCCCGATAACTTGGGCGAGTCTAAAATTGCTTTGGTTTATGGTCAAATGAACGAACCCCCCGGAGCGCGGATGCGGGTGGGTCTGTCTGCTTTAACTATGGCTGAATATTTCCGCGATGTGAACAAGCAAGACGTATTACTGTTCATTGACAATATTTTCCGCTTTGTCCAAGCGGGGTCTGAAGTGTCCGCGCTCCTCGGTCGGATGCCTTCGGCGGTGGGATATCAGCCCACGCTAGGGACTGATGTAGGGGAACTGCAAGAAAGGATTACTTCGACTAAAGAAGGGTCGATTACCTCCATTCAAGCGGTTTACGTTCCGGCGGACGACTTGACCGACCCGGCTCCTGCAACTACCTTTGCCCACTTAGACGGAACTACAGTATTATCTCGGGGTTTGGCTTCTAAAGGGATTTATCCGGCGGTAGATCCCCTCGGTTCCACCTCCACTATGTTACAACCCAGCATTGTGGGTGAAGAACACTATCAAACGGCTCGGGCGGTACAGGCCACCCTGCAACGTTATAAAGAGTTGCAAGATATTATTGCCATTTTGGGCTTGGATGAATTGTCCGAAGATGACCGCTTAACGGTAGACCGGGCGCGCAAGATTGAGCGTTTCTTGTCTCAGCCCTTCTTTGTGGCGGAAGTGTTTACCGGATCTCCGGGGAAATATGTCACCCTCGAAGAAACCATCAAAGGGTTTCAAATGATCCTGAATGGGGAATTAGATCATCTGCCCGAACAGGCGTTTTATTTGGTGGGTAATATCGAAGAAGCGATCGCCAAAGGTGAAAAACTGAAAAACGGTTAGGATTTTAACTCCAAGGGTGAGCCGTAGCGGCTCACTCTGGATTCTATCCTGTTTTCGTGGGCCCAGAGCAACTCAGTTGTCTCTCCCCTTCACCACGCTACTCTACCCGAATCAAAGGATTTATAAGCAGTATGACTTTAAATGTGCGCGTCGTTACGCCAGATAAAACGGTTTTAGAAACTTCGGCTCAAGAGGTGATTCTCCCTAGCACTACCGGACAATTAGGGATTTTAAGTGGTCACGCCCCCCTGTTAACGGCGTTAGATATTGGGGTGATGCGAGTCCGTCCTGAGAAAGAATGGTTAGCGATCGCCTTACTCGGAGGTTTCGCTGAAGTTGAAGAGGATCAGATCACCATTTTAGTCAATGGGGCTGAACGGGGTGATAAAATCGACGTTGAAACCGCTCGTCGCGAGTACGAAGAAGCCCAGCAAACACTTAGTACCATTACAGAAGAGAACCGCCAAGGCAAAATCCAAGCAGAACGGACTCTAAAAAAAGCACGCTGTCTCTTTCAAGCAGCCGGTGGGATGTCTAAGGTTTAGAACTGGGTGGCTAATTCTGAATACACAAACCGGGCAGTTTGTCAAGTGTACAAGCTGCCCTATTTTGAGATTGCCCCTTGCCGAAACAGAATGTTATGTCCGCCCCCGATCGTCCTTATCAAAGTCGTCTGTTTAATTTTATTAATCAACAACGGATTGTTTGGCGCGATCGCCTTGAACAAACAGCCCGCTCCGTCAAACTCGGTGCTGTTTGGGGCTTACAAGTCTTAGTCTACCCCTTCTATTTACTCACCCAACTTGGGCGCAGTGTGGGCTTCACCCTAGCCCAAAAAGTAGCCAATGCTCCCAGTTTGCCCCCCCTCGGCACCAATCCCCCCCCAGACAGCAATCAACCCCTAGGGAATCTACTATTCACCGTACAATGCTGTTTATTGCCAGACCAAGAGCCAGGGGAAATGCCCACCATTCAGGGGTTAGCCTGTACCTTGGAAGAACAAGCCCTCGTTTTGGTGACACCGGAAAATCAAACCCTAGATCTTCTCACCCCAGAACAACAGCAGCAGATTCAACAGCGTATTCTGTGGGAAATGGCTGATTATGCCTATCAAAAGTATTTGCAACGGGCAGAACGTCAACGGTTTTTAATTCCCCACACCCTGACCGATGATCCCCAAGTTTTCCCCCTCCTGCGACGCTTTTGGCAGTTCATGCGCTGGATTCAACAAAGTCCGGTCGCCGTGACAACCAATGTTTTTGGGGAAGCGCATCTCGTTCCCATTGAAGTGGTTTCTGAGCAGATGATGCCACCGCTCCAGCCGATTCGCCCCAAACTCCCCCCTTTCCCCACAGCGCCATTCGGGGAAATGATAGAACATCTCAGACCCGATCATCCCGGATTCCTGAGTCGTTTAGATGCTAGAATCGCCCTCTGGGAGGCGAAACAGGATCAATGGAGTGATAAAGTCGCCCAAGCTTGGGAACAAATCCATCGCCGCGAAACCATTGACACCGGGGATTTAGAACCGTGGGAGATTATGGTTTTAATCCAAGGTGCGATCGCCTACTTTTTCGGACCCAAACCCTTAAAACCCAATACCGATCTCCCCCCCACCCGTTCCGTTATAGCCACTCCTTGGTTAACCTGGGAAGACTTATATCAAGGCACACCAGAACCCGAAGCCTTTGTTCCTCAGCGTCCCCAGTTGGAAGATCCCCTAGAATTAGGAGAAATGTCAACCCCCGCCCCCCGTCTCCACTGGTTCTCCTCCCGTCGTCTCAAAAAGCCCCTCCCCCCAGAATCCTCCTCCGTGCATCTGGCAACATCAGGCCATTCCGGGAGTTCACCAGACTATCAACCCGATTGGATTGAAACAGAAGTCACTCCCATCGGCTATGTTCAACACCCCTTAGAGCGCCTACTTCATTTTTTCGATGCCATCATGTTGGCGATTGAAGAATTATTACTAGACCTCTGGCAATTTTTAAACCGCAAGTTATTTTAACTGGGGCTGACTAAGGAAGTCCCCTTGTGGGAACTATTCACCGATTGAGGAAAACAGATATGAGTCAAACCGTAGCATTTCTAGGATTAGGGGTCATGGGAGGGTATATGGCCGCTAATTTAGCCCGTCAAGGCTACACCGTGCAAGGATGGAATCGTACCCCCCAAAAAACTGGGGTAAACATTGCCGCCAGCGCAGGCGTTCAGATTGTCCCAACCCTTGAAGCCGCCGTCACAGGGGCCAAGGTAGTATTCTCCTGTGTCGGGGATGTTCCCGATGTGGAAGCCGTACTATTAGGAGAATCCGGAGCCGCCCGCTATGCTTCCCCCCAGACCCTACTGGTGGATTTTAGTACCATTGGCAGTCAAGCCGCAAAAACCATTGCTCAGGCCTTAGCCGACCAGAATCTATCCTTTCTCGATGCCCCCATTTCCGGAGGCGATGTGGGAGCAAAAAACGGCACCTTAACCATTATGGTAGGAGGCCGTGAGGCAGACTTTCAGGCCGCCTTACCCTATTTCGAGGCAATGGGCAAAACCATCCGCCTCTGTGGTCCCGTGGGCAGTGGACAAGCGGTTAAAATGTGTAATCAGATTCTCTGCGCCCTTAATTTAGTGGGCATTTGTGAGGCGATGATATTGGCCGAAAAACAAGGCCTTGACCCCCAGATTATAGTAGAGGTGTGTGGCACCGGGGCGGCGGGATCTTGGGCGCTGTCTAATTTAGGGCTAAAGGTCGCCACGGGGGATTTTACCCCCGGTTTTATGATTAAACATATCCTCAAGGATTTACGCCTCGTGCGAGAAATTGCCGCAACAGCCCGGCAAGAGTTACCCGGGGTGGCCTTGGCCGAGGACTTGTTTAAACGGGTGGAAGCATTGGATGAGTTGGCCAGGGAACAAGGGACTCAAGCCATGATGCGGGCTTATAGAAATTAACGCTAAAATGCGGGGCAAGTCAGCAACAGATTTTTTAAAGGCAACATGGTTTTAACGGATTCTCTGCATCATGTCGTCATTGTAGGGGGTGGTTTTGGCGGACTCTATGCCGCCCAAGCTTTGAAAAACGCCCCGGTTAAGGTGACGTTGGTGGATAAGCGCAATTTTCACCTATTCCAGCCCTTGTTATATCAAGTGGCGACAGCTTCCCTTTCTCCAGCCGAGATTGCCTCCCCTCTGCGTCTGGTCTTGCGCGGGCAAAAGAACACCCAAGTGTTATTAGATGAGGTGGTGGACCTTGACCCCCAAGCCCAGAAACTCTATATGAAGGATGGGGAATTGCCCTATGACAGCTTAATTCTGGCCACAGGGGTCAGTCATCACTATTTTGGCAATGATCACTGGCAGGATGACGCACCGGGCTTAAAAACGGTGGAAGATGCCCTAGAAATGCGGCGGCGGATTTTTTTGGCTTTTGAAGCGGCGGAGAAGGAATTAGACCCGGAAAAACGCCAAGCGTGGCTGACTTTTGTCATTGTGGGTGGAGGACCGACGGGGGTGGAGTTAGCCGGGGCGATCGCAGAAATTGCCCACGGCGCCCTAAAACAGGATTTTCGCGCCATTGATCCGGGCCAAGCCAAAATCCTCCTCATAGAAGGCTTAGACCGCATCCTCCCCCCCTATCCCCCAGAATTATCCGCCCAAGCTGCCCAGTCTCTGGAACATCTCGGTGTCACCCTACGCACCAATACTTTAGTCAATAACATTGCCGATGGGGTCGTCACGGTCAAACAAGGGGAGGAAGAAGAAGTCATTGCCGCCCGCACCATTCTCTGGGCGGCTGGAGTGAAAGCCTCCTCTTTAGGTCAAGTCCTCCATGAAAGAACAGGTGTATCTGTAGACCGGGCTGGCCGGGTGATGGTGGAGCCCGATTTAAGTATTGCTGACTACCCGAATATCTTTGTCATCGGCGATTTAGCTAATTTTTCCCATCAAGGGAATTCCCCCCTACCCGGAATTGCCCCCGTCGCTATGCAGCAGGGGCGCTATGTGGCAAAATTGATCCCGGCGAAACAACAGGGAAAAACTCCCCCCCCCTTCCACTATCTAGACTTCGGGAAACTCGCCGTCATTGGCCAAAATGTGGCCGTGGTGGATTTGGGCTTTTTGCAACTGTCCGGTTTTGTCGCCTGGCTGATTTGGGTATTTGCCCATATTTATTACTTGATCGAGTTTGATAACAAATTAGTGGTCATGGTGCAATGGGGATGGAATTATTTCACTCGGGGAAGGGGGGCCAGATTGATTACTGGAGAAAGTGTTTTACCCCTTTTGCCCGGCCGATCTTTGACTCAACCCGAGGACAATCAGGTTAAAGTGAAAGCATGAGTTTTCAGGCTGACCTCACCCTGCGAGATCCTCTGGAACAAGTCTCCTGTGGACTGTAGTGACAGATAGGGCGATTCTAGGGGATTGTTGCGATGTCAGATATTTTCATTATGGTGCGGAATCAAAGTAATAACGCATTAACTTCGATTGGTGGGATTCCTTTTGTTACGATGTTGGAGCAAACGGGAATAATATTAGGAACAGAAACGGTGGATTTAGTCTATGCCGATGCTGGTTTTGATGACTTACCCCAAGGACAGTACACTGTAATTGTCACCCATGAAAAAGTGACTCCTCAGTGGGTGAAACAGGATGTAGTCATTCAAGACATTGATGATGTTGTTTTGCTCACGTTTATTTATTGCGAACCTGAGCGAATTTTGCAGGGTGTAAAAGCGACTACCGAAAAACGATTATAATTATGACCATTAAGACGATTCCTTCCTATTCCATTAAGGCTTTTCGCTATCGTGTCCATTGTTTAGGACAGGAATTGTGGAGGGAAAAAGATCCCCAATCTCGGGCAAATTTGGCGTTACAGTTAGCTGATGTTGCTACCAGTTTAGCCCGATTGGAAGCTCAGGAATTAGAACGTTTGGTTGAGGAAGATTGAGTCAGTTAATATTTAGGGCTTTAGGTTAGGGGAGTTGATTTAAAATCAGGGATCAATTTACCTCACAGTCAGACAACCGTTGAGCAAAAACGGCTAGGTGTTTCCACCAAGATACCCCCATCACCCAACGACGGGAGGGCAAATGGCCGGGGGGGGCTTTGAGGTTAAATTGAAAATACTTGAGACTGTGGGGATCATGTAGGGTCCAACCAAGGCGATCGCAAAATAAATTACATTCTCCCCCTACTTCCTGATAAATCGCGGCCTGGACGCGAAAACCAAACAGTCCCCCACTGGCTTGATACCAAAACAGATCAAGGGTCTGTAAATCCCCACAGGGTAAACGCTCTAAATCACTATTCGATAAATAAGCGCCCTCCCGTTTACCCGACAACTCGCACAAAATCCGCCAAGTCTCATCATCGGCCGCTTGCCAGCGTTTGCGTTTTAAGAGGTCTTGTAACCCATTGTAATCAATCACAATGGGTTCTCGATCCACCTCTTGCAACGCCTGAAATAGAGGACTCGGAGTCATACTTTCTTGACGTGGCATTAACTGTAAAGAGTCCTCTTCTTCTTCCTGTGTTTCTTCTCGGGAAATTGCTACGGTGGGTTGATTGGGGTCGGTGACAGGACGGGAAATAGAGGTCGAGGCAGGGGAAGCTATGACGAGAGAAGAGGTCGTTAGGGGAGGGGGAGGGGGAGGTGTGCGTGTAGGTCGTCCCAGTAGTTTTAACAGTGCCTCAGCCGACTGCACCCGTTGACGAAGGGAGGGGGAAATCATCAGGTTTAACACCTCGTTGAGTTTAGGACTGATGGTGGTATCTGGGGTTAAAAACTTGCGCCATTCCCAACGTTCATTTAGCACATCAAACATGGCTTCGGGAGAGACTCCGGTGAGTAGGTGGAGACAAGTCACCCCTAAACTAAATACATCACTAGCGGGTAACACTTTCCCCCGCAATTGTTCCGGGGCCATAAATCCGGGGGTGCCGATAATCGTGGCTCCTCCCATGATGGCCGTTTGGGTCAACATTCGCGCTACCCCAAAGTCAATCAAGACAAAACGGCGATCGCTTTTTCGCCACATAATATTCTCTGGTTTAAGATCCCGGTGAATTACATTCCGTTCATGGATATATTGCAACACAGGTAATAAATCCCGCAAAAGTCGCCAAATTTGAGCCTCTTTATCTCGCACTCGTTGCCACAACTTGGCTGAAATGACCTGTCCCTCAATAAATTCTTGGACTAAATACAGCTGGTTTTCTACCTCAAAATAAGCCAAAAGGCGGGGAATTTGAGGATGCTGACCTAACTCACTTAAACGCACAGCTTCTTGAGCAAATAACTCTTTGGCTTTCTTCAGTACGGCCGGACTCGCCTGTTGTAGATACAGTTGTTTAATGGCACAAGGAGGATGTTGGGGTAAATGTTGATCTACCCCCAAAAAAGTCCGGCCGAAACCCCCTTGACCTAATAATTTAACCGCGTGGTATCGTTCTTTGAGTAATAACGCAGCCCCACAAGTCTCACAACTAGGGCTGAGATTGCTATTATAGGGTTTAGAACAACTTGGATTAAGGCAATAAACCATAATGGGGCTAGGTGGAGGCATATGTATTTAGTATAAATTGAGCCGGGTTGAAAATTGTCCACTGAAATCTTGAGTGATCGTTACATGAACCCAACAGATTCTTCTGAATTGACCCTCTCAGAAATTACAATTGATGTTCCGGCAAAAACCCCATCAGATCAGATTATCCGCATGGAAAATGTGACGAAAGTTTACGGCACTGGGGAGGCTGAAGTTCGAGCCTTAGCTGGGGTGAATTTTACTCTGGAAAATCACGAATATTGTGCCATCATGGGACCTTCAGGATCCGGGAAATCCACCATGATGAACATGATCGGCTGTTTAGATCGTCCCACTTCTGGACGCTATGATCTCGATGGGATTGATGTCACCACCTTATCAGAATCCCAACTTGCCGCCGTCCGTAACCGCAAAATCGGGTTTGTTTTCCAACAGTATCACTTACTCCCCCAATCCAGCGCCCTCGATAATGTGGTGTTGCCCATGATTTATGCTGGGGTAGAGCATGGGGAAAGGTGCGATCGCGCTGCGGCAGCCTTAGAAAAAGTCGGATTAGGCGATCGCCTTCATTATAGACCCAATCAACTGTCTGGTGGCCAACAACAACGAGTTGCGATCGCCCGTGCCATAGTCAACCATCCCATTATACTCCTCGCCGACGAACCCACCGGAGCCCTCGACTCCCGCACCGCCAACGAAATTCTCGATCTCTTCACCGAATTAAATCAAGGGGGAATGACCGTTATTTTAGTCACCCATGAAGCAGATGTCGCTAGTCGCACCCGACGCATTGCTTGGTTTAAAGACGGCACCGTTTTATATCCCGATCTTACCCCCGATCAAATTAAAGAAGTTGCCCTAGAACCTCATTAAGTTGAAAAAAATTTCTGTATTAATTAATACCAAAAACAAATATTAAGCTGAGTATTTATTCTCGCTGAACATCCCACTAGGTGAACCCCAAAAACTGAACCCCCACCATCTAAACTAGGGGTTAAATTATAGCATTTCTCAATTCAAGATCCCCAGTTTTTTGGGGAATATTCACAATTGAGAAAATGACAGCCAAAAACCTGCTTTTCCTGCCTCCACCATAATTCAGTATTTTCCCCAAAAACACTGAATTAAGTTTTTTTGACTTTTCTCCTAATTTGTGAAGCATTGTCATCAACTCGATAAAATAGCCTTAAAATCAGAAAGATAGCTGAGGTTAATCCATTAAACTTTTGGTAATCAACTCCAGAGAGTCGTGGACGCACCCACAGGAAAAGCTAACTCGAACCGTTTTATTCTAGATTAGTTTTTTTCAGAATTTATTAATAAATAATCTGAATCGTAAACTTTTCTTTTTTTAAAAAAGTTCATTTATTTCAATGGTAACTACACCTGAAAAAACTCTGAATACAATAGTCACTTAGGCTGGGATGTATCTAGCCCCAAAAATGGTTTTTGTTCTAGCGGTGTATTTAATAAACAGTCTCTTGTCTTATTTATTTCCTGTAACTCACCCCTAATAAATCAACCATGACAGACTATCGACTACCTATCTCTAACCGTTTTATGTCTAGCTCTTACTGCCAATCATCCCCTATTCCCTACAATACATTGATTGGGGTTACAATCCTTTGCCTAATCCCCTTTAGCTTAGAATTGCTAGGGTTTAATTTTAGCACCATTGCGCCCCTTGTATCCGTACAAGAACTAGCCCAACAAAATACAGCAGAAATCATCGACAGTATGCACTATTCCTTAGCCGGGAGTTTTGTTCACTCCCTCCTAGAATGGAGTGCATTCTGTACCGCTCTTTTCACCGCCATTCTCGCCTTTGTTCACTTTACCTTTAACCGAGATATTGTCACCCCCATTATTGGCATCGCGCTATTTTATGCTGGGTGCATGGATGGATTTCATACCCTCGCCTCAGATCGATTAATTGAAGGAGTTGCGAGTAGTGAAACCCTGATTCCCTTCACCTGGGCTATGTGTCGCCTCTTTAGTGCTGTAATTATGATTGTGGGAGCGAGTATTTTCCTAATCCGTAAACCGACTAAAATATTGGGTAATCTTAGCTTTATTGCCACTGCCTCCCTCCTTTCCGGGATTATTGCTTATAGCACTATTCTCCTTTGTGTACGCAGCAATAACCTGCCCTTAACCCTATTTCCAGATTCCTTCATTACCCGCCCTTGGGATGTTGCCCCTCTAGTCTTATTTCTCGCCGCCGGATTCTTTATCTTCCCCCAACTTTGTTATCGTCATCCTAGTTTATTTTCCCAAGCCTTATTAGTGAGTACAGTTCCCCAAGTCATTACTCAAGTTCATATGGCTTTTGGTTCAAGTCATTTATTTGACAGTGATTTTAACATTGCCCACTTCCTCAAAATTGTGGCTTATCTCGTTCCCTTTGTTGGATTATGTTGTAGTTATATTCAAATTAACCGAGAAAAAACTCAAACCGTTGCTGAATTAGAAAAAACCAAAAAATCCCTGATTAACCAAACCGAAGCCCTCGCCCAAAGTAACTATTCTCTCCAAACATCAGAATTACTTCTGCGTGAACAGAAAGATGAGTTAGAAGAAGCCTTGAAAAGGCTGCAAAATACCCAATTTCAATTAGTCCAAACTGAAAAAATGTCAAGTTTGGGGCAATTAGTGGCTGGGGTAGCCCATGAAATTAATAATCCAGTTAACTTTATTTATGGCAACTTGATCCATGCCGATGAATACACCAAAAATATATTACAAATTATGGATCTTTATCAACTTTACTACCCCCATCCTGCTCCAGAAATTCGGGAAACGATGGATGAGTTAGATATTGAATTTGTCTTAGAAGACTTTCCTAAACTCATGGCTTCGATGCAAATGGGAGCCAAGCGGATTAAAGAAATCGTACTAGCCCTACGCAACTTTTCCCGCATGGATGAAGCGGAATTAAAATCCGTCAATGTTCATGATGGTTTAGATAGTACCCTGACGATTCTCTATAATCAAATGAAAGAGAAACCGGAATGTAGGGCTATTGAGGTGATTAAAAACTATCAAACCTTGCCCAATGTAGAATGTTATGCCGGACAGTTAAATCAAGTCTTTATGAACTTGATTAGTAATGCGATTGATGCTTTAGAACCCCTGCGAGATAAACAACAATCTGCTTCTTCAATACCCACCCTATGGATTGAAACTGAATATAGAGATCCCCAAATTTATATCCGCATTCGGGATAATGGCTCTGGGATTCCCGAGCAAATTAAACATCGTTTATTTGATCCTTTTTTCACAACAAAAGGCATCGGTAAAGGCACAGGTTTAGGCCTTTCAATTAGTTACCAAATCATTGTAGAACGACATCAAGGCAATTTATCCTGTAGTTCTGATACCACTCACGGCACCCAATTTGTCATTGAAATCCCCCTCCATCAAAGTGTATAATGATGGCGATACAATAACTCTAGCTGTCCTCCTAACTCCTGAATTAAGGCTAATTGCCGTAAATATAACCCGCGAAAACTATTGGCAAACAGGAGGGTGATAATGGCCACCACTAACCCCATTCCCGTGGACACTAAGGCCTCACTAATCCCTCCCGTCACCCCTTGGGGGGTACTGTTATTTAAGTCCCCGATTTGTAAGCCCGAAAAGGCCTGCATAAGGCCTAAAATCGTTCCTAATAGCCCTAAGAGAGGGGCAACGGTGATAATGGTTTCAAACACCGTGTTAAAGCGCTTCAGGATGGGTAATTCCCCTTGAGTGGCACTTTCAAGGGCGAGGCGAAACTCTTCTGGGGTGGGGTGATCGAGAGAAAGGGCAGCCCAAAAAATGCGGGGTAGGGGTAGGGTAAGATGAGCTTGGAGGAGTTGATAAGCGCGATCGCACTCCCGAGGATACAACCGCAAAACCGCCTCAATCACCCCCCGTTGACGACGCTGCACCCGCGTCCAAAATAACACTCGTTCCCCAATTAACACCAGTGCCAACACAGAACACCCTAAAAGTGGCACCGTCACCCAGCCACCTGCTATAACCGGAATAACACTGAAGATCACCATTAAATTTAACCCATGAAATTCAACCTAGGATGTCAATTAAACTACAACATTGCCAGCGATAGTACCTTGATTTTTAATGTCGCGGTTTGCAATAATCGATTTCAAAATATCCTGCAAGAAGACCTACAAATCACCTCCCACGTTAAGGTAGATAAATATACCTCTTCCGACCTAGAAAATCGATATATTCGGGTGAACTGCGGCCCCGGAAAATTGCAGCTATCCTACCAAGCCACAGTAGAATTAAAACATTTTGAAGAATCTCCCCACAATATACCCGAAGTCCCCCCCGCTAAACTCCCCTTAAACGTACTGCCCTATTTATACCCTAGTCGTTACTGTGAGTCAGATCGCCTAATCCGATTTGCTCAAACCGAATTTGGGCATTTAGTTCCAGATTATTCTAGGGTAACGGCAATGTGTAACTGGATCTACGAAAATGTCACCTATTTATCAGGCAGTACCAATGCTCATACTTCAGCCTTTAATACTGTGACAGAACGGGCCGGAGTCTGTCGAGATTTTGCTCATTTAGGCATTGCCTTATGTCGGGCTTTAAACATCCCTGCCCGCTTTGTAACTGGATATGCCTATGATTTAAAACCCCCAGATTTTCATGCTTATTTTGAGGCCTATTTAGGGACTCGTTGGTATTTATTTGATGCCACTCGTTTAGTTCCCCGCACAGGCCTAATTCGCATCGGCACCGGAAGAGATGCGGCAGATGTTGCCTTTGCCACGATTTTCGGTTCCGTCGTGATGGAACAAATGAACTTATTTGTAGATTGTATCAGTGTCGGTGAGTCTCCCCGCTATACCGATCAGGCGATCGCCTTTTTAGCTTAACCCCCCAGAAACCCGCGCTGTTAGGTTTGATCGGCACCACAAATAGGGTTGCCATATCGGGGACACCACAACCAAATTATTTACCTTGGCAGCTAAAACTGTCAAACTAACTACAACTTAACTCTATGAATACCCTGTAGAATAATCCCCGACAACGGGATATTCTATAACCCGGAGTTTATAACAAACGGATCAGGGCAACTCGTCCATATCGGGGGTCAGTCTCAATGGCGATAATCTCGACTTGGGACCAGGAAAAACCGTCCCTCGTCGGAATCGAAAAGGTTGTAGACTCTCCTAAACCGAGAGCGCAACAATGCTTAAAAATTGCGGGCCGATATTGGCGGGGTAAAAAATTTTCTTCTCCCATTTTCCAAGAAGCCTCATTATAAAAAGCAAGTTGCCCCTCATAATTGAGGATTCCGGCGGGATAATGGAATTGTTCACACCAGCGCAAGGCCAAAAACCATTTAGCCTCAGACAGTCTTGAATAGGTCTTATGTGGGTTCGGATGTTGTAACACTCGATATCCAGTTTCACATGAAACGATGGTTCCCCCCAAAAAACCAAAGATAGTTCCGATCGCTTCGCTCATAGCTGATAAACTCCTGTAAGGATTGAGTTAGGTATAAAAACCCACTCAGCCCATTCATCAATCGGTGCTTTGATGTTATCAGCTTAAATCCTTCTTACCCCGACTTACAGAAATAACGGAAAGAGTTAATAAAATCCCCTTAACGGCCCTAAAATTTTAGATTCTCTTTAGGAATGAGGTCAAAAATGTGAAAAAATGGTGGATACCCGACTTTTAAGATTGCTTAAGAATTTTTAATAATTTCTGGGATCAATCCACAAACAGACATCGCCTACAATTCAGCTTCTAGGCGATGTCCCACTGTTCATAAAGGATTGATTACTGTTCAGCAACCCGATTCTTGAAACGATGACGATTCAAGCTAATTGAACAGGAATTAATTAAGTGGTCACTAACTCTTTATCGGCCACCTCTTGATGCTTAGTATTTTTGAACTGTTCCAGTAGCCGATCCGCCCAGTATTTCACATCATAGGTCGTCACGGTTTGATACATCTTACTCATGACTTTTTCCTGTTCTTCTGGGGACATAGCTAAAGCCCGATCAATCGCGTCATTCATGCGATCCATAGAATAGGGATTAGTCAAAATGGATTCGGGTAATTCTACCGCCGCCCCCACAAACTCGGATAAAATCAAAACCCCATCTTTCCCCTCATGGGCAACAATGTATTCTTTAGCCACCAGGTTTAAACCGTCTCGTAGGGGCGTTGTCCAACAAATATCCGCCGCTTTATACAGGGCAATCAGTTCATGAAACGGTAACGGTTGGGTAAATAATAAAATCGGCGACCAGCCCAGTTTTGCGTATTTCCCGTTGATTTTCCCTACCAACTGTTCAATCTGACTCTGGGCTGTTTTATACACCCGCATCCCGGCGGCTGGGGTGACACAACTCACAACAAAGTTCACTTTTCCATGTAATTCAGGACGACGTTCTAATAAACGTTCGTAAGTTTCCAACATCTCCTGATTGCCTTTTACATAGTCTACCCGTCCAGTCGCCAGAATTAGTTTCCGACCTTGGAGTTCTTCTTTAATTTTGGCAACGTGGGCCTTGGTTTCTTCTTTTTGCAGGGTGTTCAGGATATGTTGGGGATTGGTGCCCACGGGGAAGGCATCAATATTGACCAATTGATTTTTATGGCGAATCTGGGTGATAACTTCCGGTTCCGCTAAGGCTGTACCAACGGGGGTTAGATGTTCGGGTACAGGTTCTTGATGGACAATTTCGATTTCCCGTAAACTACGAGCAACGTTAACGAAGTTTTCCGAGTAACGGGGAATGTGGAAGCCAACAATATCACAACAGAGCAAGCTGTCTACAATGGCTTCCCGCCAAGGCAAGATATTAAAAATATCTACACTGGGGAAAGGGGTATGGTGGAAGAAGGCAATGCGGGCGTTGGGTTTTTTCTGGCGGATGTAGTAAGGCACTAACCAGAGATTGTAGTCGTGAATCCAGATTAGGGCATCGTCGGCCGCTTCTTCACAGGCCGCCTCTGCAAACATTCGGTTGATTTCTTGGAAGTTCGCCCAGTCGGAACTTTCGTAGGTGAAGTGATAGGGGAAGGAGTGCAAAATCGGCCAAAAGGCTTCTTTTGAGGTGATGTGGTAAAAGTGTTTGACTTGTTCGGCGGTGAGGGGTATGCGATAAACGCTGTAATTGCCTTCTCCTTCGATGTTGACTTTGGTTTCAAAGTTGGTTTTTTGTTTGGCCGTAACTTGTTTCCAAGCTATCCAAGTCCCACGACTGACGCTGGCAAAGAAGCTTTTTAGGGTGGGCAGAATCCCGTTGGGGCTTTTCTTTTGGCGGTAGTGAATGACACCGTTTTCAATGACTTCATCGTAGGGTTCACGATGGTACAAGATCACGAGATCAGATTTTTCCATGGTTGTTGTGTTTTAAGGGTTAATGAATGAATGAATGGGTTGGAAGTTGGCGATCGCACCAATCCCCAGAATCAAGTCAGCAGGATCAAGGTGAATCCTTGTCTCGTAGATGGGAATAACCTGCTGATGGGTTAGGACTCAAAACCTTTCCCAGAAGTCTGTTGAACTATGTCATGATTTCCTAATAAACTCGATAGCCGGAGATATCAAATCTCTGGGTCAATAGACACAATACATTGTCTATACAATATCATACCAGATTTCTCCCGTTCCGGATAACTCCCTGTAGATCCCTGAAAAAACATCAGAAAAACTCCCTCTCTCCCTTCCTGCACAATCAGCCCCGATTTTCTTCCGGAATATACCCCTTGAGGGCTGTAGACCGATCCCAGTACGGCCTTCCACGAGAACTTGTTCCACACAGAACAGAATTCCTGTGTTAGAGTGGGCATAAGACCTCCTGTAACAACATCCTCCCCATCAGCGCGATAGATAATAGCTTATGGTATTTACAACTCGCGGGCTAGTTTTTGGCACAACAGCATTAGTAATCACCACCGTAGCCATCATGGGGGCTTTACCCCAGAGCAAAGCTTTTTTCAATGAAAGCCCAAAAGAGCTAGTTGATGAAGTTTGGCAGATTATTAATCGTCAATATGTCGATGCTACCTTTAATCAAGTAGATTGGCGTGCAGTGCGCAATGAGTATTTAGACCGGAATTATAGTAATTCTGATGAGGCCTACAAAGCGATTCGAGAAATGCTCGAACGTCTTGAAGACCCCTACACCCGTTTCATGAATCCAGAAGAGTTCAAAAATATGCAGATTGACACTTCTGGCGAACTCACCGGGGTGGGCATCCAAATTTCTAAAGATGAGCCATCAGACCGTTTAATTGTCGTTTCTCCCATTGAAGATAGTCCAGCCTACGAAGCGGGGATTCTGTCTAAAGATATCATCATGAAAATTGATGGCAAAGACACCCTCGGGATGGATGTTAATGAAGCGGTGCAACTGATTCGCGGGAAAGTTGGCTCTCAAGTAGTGCTGACCATTCGACGGGGTGAACAAGAAATCGACTATCCCATCACCCGCGCCAAAATTGAAATTCATCCAGTCCGTGCCAGATTGCAACACACGGAATTAGGCAATATTGGTTATATTCGCTTGAATCAATTTAATGCCAACGCCGCCAAAGATATGCGGGAAGCGATTCAAGATTTTGAGTCTAAAAACGTGGCGGGTTATATTCTTGACCTCCGTTCTAACCCCGGTGGGCTGCTTTACGCCAGCATTGAAATCGCTCGGATGTTTATTCCCGAAGGAACAATTGTTTCGACGGTGAATCGAGATGGAGAGATGGATCGACAGGTGGCCAATAACCGCGCCTTAACCGATAAACCGATGGTGGTTTTAGTCGATGGCGGTTCTGCTAGTGCCAGTGAGATTCTCTCCGGCGCTCTGCAAGATAATGATCGAGCGGTGTTAGTTGGAACCCAAACCTTTGGGAAAGGTTTAGTTCAGTCTGTGCGGAGTGTTGGTAATGGCGCAGGTTTAGCGGTCACCATTGCCAAGTATCTGACTCCCAGTGGTCGGGATATTAATAAGGAGGGGATTCCGCCAGATATCGTGTTTGAAATGAGCGAAGACGAGCGGAAAAACCTGCAAACTAATAACGAAAAATTAGGGACTTTAGATGATCCCCAATTTGCGAAAGCCTTAGAAGTATTGCGGGAAGAAATCGCGGCCAAAAGCGGAATCCGTGTGGATGCGACCCCTCATTAGCCAACCGCCGAGAAGCCCTGCGCTATGCCGATAGGGGAGCGTCAGGAGGATGTCACTTCGTGATGTATTAGGCCGTGATATAGTAAGCAATGATCACAAAGCATTGGGATTAGAGTGCAGGTTAACTCTAATCCCATTTTGCTTTTAAGGATTACTGGATTAGCCTCTTTTTTGATTCCCACAGAGAAAAACAGCATGGAACCCATTACCCCGGAAGAACTAGCCCAATGGCGGAGTCAGTTGGCCAATTATCCCCCCGCCCAAAAAGCACTATTAGAAATTGAGGACTGTGAGGGAGATTTAGAAGATGCCGCCATTTCTTTAGCGATTCGGGCAGGACAACAACCCCAACAAGATAACGCCGAATGGTTGGCTTCCTTGGCGAAACGCTGCCGCGCCGCCATTTGTCAGGATAGTATTTTGCGGGAGAATATCGCCACGGGAGAATTAGAAAAAGCGGCCATTGCGCTGGCGAATTTAGATTTAATTCCGCCAATTCTTGCAACTCCGGTGTTGTTTTACGTGCTTAAACAAGGTTTAAATCAATTTTGTCAGCCTTTTGATCAAACTCCTGATTAGCTCTAGAGAGACTGTAGAAAGGAACAAGTTAGAAGAGACATAAAACTCAGGAACAATTGTGAGCTTTAAGACTTCAAAGGTACTCTGAGGACGTTTGCAAGCGTTGTCCAATTATCTTAACTTTAAACTTTTTTGATTCAGTCACACCCTACTGGAGTTCTGTCATGTGGAATTGGGCTAAACAGTGTTTTTTTTCTGCCTCAACACAACCGTTAGGGGGTCATTCTGCCCCGAGTCCTCGTCGGAAAAATCGCAATCATCGCCATTTTTGTGGTCAAGCGATTGTGGAGGAAATGATTCATCCCCATTGCCGGGGTAGGGTGCGTTATCGTGCGGGGTGGTGGTTTGCCCTCTGTGAGCAGGAAACGGTCATTTCACCCGGGGAAGTGGTGGAAGTGGTGGGCATTCAAAATATTACCCTGTTGGTGAAACCGCGATCGCACGCTTAACTCTACTAAAACCTGAACATCCTGTGCTTCTTTGTCACTCAGATTTGCTCCTCACCCTCAAAATCCCCTAGAATGTCCACTAGGCCATGATAAATGAAGCATTGATAAGTTCAGGTAAAAACGAATATGACAGCGCAAATTCAATTTTCTAGAGGGATTGCAGAAGAGACAGTCCCCGATGTTCGTGTGACCCGCAACCGTAACGGGAACGGTGGCACCGCAACATTTTATTTTGATGATCCCAATATCTTAAGCGCGGAAAATAGTGACGAGATCACCGGGATGTACTTGGTGGATAGTGAAGGGGAAATTATGACCCGGGAAGTGAAGGGAAAATTTATTAATGGTCAAGCTCGTGCCATTGAAGCCCTGTTAGTGATGCGTTCTGAGGAGGAATGGGAACGCTTCCTGCGTTTTATGCAGCGCTATGCAGAAACCCAAGGTTTAGAATTAACTCGTTCTTAATGCGTTTTTGACTCCTTTCTGATGATCCCAACCCCTCATCCTGATTCTGACCCCAAGGCGTTATGTTGCGCGGTGATTACTGTCAGTGATACGCGAACAGTGGCAACGGACCCGAGTGGTGCGTTGATGCAGCGTTTATTGAGTGAGGCGGGTCATCAGATTATTTTCTATCAAGTGTTGCGGGATGAACCAGAAGCCATTCAAGCTCAACTGGTGGATTGGGGGCAAAATTCGGAGTTACAGGTGATTTTGCTCAATGGGGGGACGGGGATTGCACCACGAGACAGAACCTATGATGCTATTGTTCCCTTGTTAGACAAGACGTTACCGGGTTTTGGGGAACTGTTCCGGCTGTTGAGTTTTCAGGAAATTGGCTCTCGGGCGATCGCATCCCGGGCGATCGCAGGACTTTACCAAAACAAACTGATCTTTTCGGTTCCAGGCTCCACGAATGCAGTGCAGTTAGCGATGGAGCGCCTCATCTTACCGGAATTAAATCATCTTGAATCCATGATTAAGGACTCTCCCCCACACTCCACCCCCCCCAGAGATCCAAGTGCTTGACAAA
The DNA here is from genome assembly GCF_026130165.1 of Spirulina subsalsa FACHB-351. GTDB lineage: Bacteria > Cyanobacteriota > Cyanobacteriia > Cyanobacteriales > Spirulinaceae > Spirulina_A > Spirulina_A subsalsa_A. The sequence continues at coordinate 37,299 of NZ_JAIHOM010000029.1, forward strand.
TGACTTTAAATCAGTTAAGGATGATGGGACAACTTCCTAACCTGAGTTACGATCTAGCCTAATTGAGCGGTCAAATTTTGATTTATCAACGGTTAGACCGTTAGCGCTATCATTGACCCACTGATCAAGAATTTTCTAAGGGCTAACAGAGTTTAAACGGAAACCATTCCCTTGGCAGGGCTAAAATTGCCCGGGGATTAATGACCACTGATTCAAGGGCTGTTTTGCGGAATGAACCCCGTTGAGTTTAACCGACTGATACTTAGCCCTAGACCTTTTTGGAGTGATCAACTCAGTTGGGTGTATTTTGCCATCCTCTCTATTCATGCGATTCCTAGGCTGGGCTTTCCTTGGTTGGGTTTTCCTTTCCTAGGGAAGGCTACGCCAACGCACCCGATTTGCTCTCGTGATTCCATCTTGCCAACGCCTGACCCCATGACCGCAGCACCCCTTCCTCCTCCCCAGTCTTCCACCTCTCCAGATTCTGCCTCTGCCACCAAGACAGAAGCCGATCAAACTCCGGTTTCCGCCCTCAAGGAATTAGTTTCCCGTCTCCATCGGGAACAAAACCGGATTCAAAATCTCTTGAGTTCCTTGGGCTTTGCCCTGCGAAGTTTCAACAATCTCAATCAGTTTTTAGAAATTGTGCCGCTCATGGCCGCCCGGGTCACGGATGCCGATGGCGGGGCTTTAGTTTTATTAAAACCCAATGGCCAAGCTAGACTAGAACAATTGCACTGCCAAGAAGGTCATACCTGTCAGGATATCCGGCAGGTTTTAGAGTCTGTCACCAAGCAAATGGCCGTCGAAGGGAGTCATGCTCCGGTGATTGCCAGTTATTCATCGGGCAGTGTAAAAACCCCGGATTTAAAAGCGATTCACTTTAATCCCTCTTTGTTAGATGAACAGTTAAAGCAATCCTTAGAGGATGATATACAGTTATTTGGCACCCCCATCCTGATTAAAAATGAGGAACGGGGGCGCTTGTATGTGTTTAGTCGGGATGAGGAGTATATCTGGACAACGACCCGCAAGAAATTAGTCCAGTTAGTGGCTGACCAAACGGCTGTAGCCATTGCCAATCATGAATTGACCAACGAACTACGCAAGAAAGAACGTCTCGACCGGGAGTTAGAAATTGCCGCCGAAATTCAGGATCATCTGCTACCTAGCAAATGCCCGATTGTCGAAGGGGTAGAGTTAGCGGCCAGTTGCCAAACGGCGAACCGGGTGGGGGGAGACTACTATGATTTTATTCCGGCAAGTTATGAACAGTTTGACCCCCAAGAGCGACAACCTGCGGCCTCAGTGCCTTGGAGTATTGTGATTGGGGATGTGATGGGGAAAGGGGTACCGGCCGGGCTAATTATGACGATGACGCGGGGAATGTTGCGGGCTGAGGTGTTAAATCGTCACTCCCCTTCTACTATTGTCCAACACTTGAATCAGGTCATGTATGTGGATTTGGAAAATTCTCATCGCTTCTTGACCTTGTTTTACTCGGAGTATGACCCGAAAACTCGGATTTTGTCTTATACCAATGCCGCCCATAATCCTCCCCTGCTGTGGCACGCGGCCAGTCATTCGATTTTGAAATTAGACACGAAGGGGATGTTAATTGGTTTGGAACCGAATTCTGAGTATGAGGACGCACAAATTCAACTGGAATCGGGGGACACCATTATGTACTATACCGATGGTTTCACGGATGCGGTGAATCAAGAGGGCGATCGCTTTGATGAAGAGGGTTTAATTACAGTGTTTGAATGGTGTTGTCGTCAAGGTTATCGACCTCAAGCTTTACTGAATCAACTGTTTAAAGCGGTGAAAGAGTTTAGCGGTGAGGATAGTCCCCGAGGGGATGATATGACTGTTGTGGTGATGCAAGTCCTTTAACAAAATGTTGCGGCATTCCCCTTCCTCGCTTGCAGGGAGCAGGGTGGAGTAGTTCACAACAGTAATCAGTAATCCATTTCCTCTATCAGCCCTGCTAGGGTATCGCCTAAGCGGTCGGCATCGGCAGGATGTCACGTATAATCAAGGCAGAAAAAACTCATCTGGTGGTTAAGAGCGAGGATATTATGATTTTAGAAGGCACTCTATTAGCCCAGACTGTAAATGATCCTGATGTGTTGGGACAAATTCAACGGGCTGTCCAGAACTTTATTGAATCGGGTCAAGTTTGGGCGTTGATTATTGGTTTTATTATTGGCTATGGCTTTAAAGGCATGATGCCGGGGTGAAAGGCTTCCCCCCTCAGACCTTTCTGAACTATTTCTTCGGTATTAAGGACAGGGTGTGATCACTCTCCGCGTGGGATAAACAAAGAATTCCTTAAATCCCGGCAGTTTGGGGGGATGCTGGGATAAAACGGAATAGCTTAGGCCCCAGCTTTTCCTCCCTCGGAAAGGGGCTTTTCCCTTGCCCTTCTCTCTCTAGGTTATCAAGTAGATTAAGGCTATGACTCAACCGAAAACTTGGAGCGATCGCTTTGAAAGTGCGCTACATCCTGCTATTGCCCGTTTTAACGCCAGTATCGGCTTTGATATTGAACTGATTGAGTACGACATTACTGGATCGATTGCCCATGCCAAAATGTTGGCCCATACGGGGATTATTAGCAAAGAAGAAGCGATGCAGTTGGTGACGGGTCTAGAACAAATTCGCATCGAATACCGAGAAGGTCATTTTAATCCCGGCATTGAGGCCGAAGATGTTCACTTTGCCGTAGAACGTCGTTTAACGGAGTTGGTGGGAGATGTGGGGAAAAAACTCCATACGGCGCGATCGCGCAATGATCAAGTCGGCACTGATATCCGCCTTTATTTACGGGATCAAATCACCGAAATTCGCCAACAGCTACGGGAATATCAAGGGGTCTTGTTACGCCACGCCGAAAAGCACGTTGAAACCCTGATCCCCGGTTATACCCACCTCCAGCGCGCTCAACCCCTCAGTTTAGCCCATCACCTGCTGGCCTACTTCCAAATGGCCCAACGAGATTGGGAACGCTTAGGGGAAATCTATAAACGCACCAATATTTCCCCCTTGGGCAGTGGAGCCTTAGCGGGAACCACGTTTCCCATTGATCGCCATTTCACCGCCTCAGAATTGGAATTTGGCGGCGTTTATGCCAATAGTTTGGATGGGGTGAGCGATCGCGACTTTGCCATAGAATTCCTCTGTGCTTCGAGTTTAATCATGGTTCACCTCAGCCGCCTGAGTGAGGAACTCATTCTCTGGGCCTCCCAAGAATTCGGCTTTATTACCCTCAAAGATAACTGTTCCACCGGCTCCAGTATCATGCCCCAGAAGAAAAACCCCGACATCCCCGAATTAGTACGGGGCAAAACTGGGCGGGTGTTTGGGCATTTACAAGCGCTGTTAACCATCATGAAAGGACTCCCCCTGGCCTACAACAAAGACTTACAGGAAGACAAAGAGGGCATTTTCGACAGCGTGAAAACGGTTCAAGGCAGTTTAGAAGCCATGACCATCCTGTTACGGGAAGGGTTAGAATTTCGCACTGAACGCCTCAGCACAGCCGTTGAGGAAGACTTTTCTAATGCCACCGATGTGGCCGACTATTTAGCCGCTAAGGGCGTTCCGTTCCGCGAAGCGTACAATTTAGTGGGTAAGGTGGTAAAAACCAGTTTAGCGGCAGGAAAACTGCTCAAGGATTTAACCTTGGAAGAGTGGCAAGCCCTCCATCCGGCCTTTGCAGAGGATATTTATCAGGCGATCGCACCCAGGCAAGTGGTAGCCGCCCGCAACAGTTACGGAGGCACAGGTTTTGAGCAAGTTCGCAACGCCATCGAGTCGGCAAAAACTCAACTGTTGTAAATCCCCATGAATTGATGGCAAAATTCAACCTCCGAACGCGCTTATTTTTCTCCCACTTATTAGTCATGGTGGTAGGATTGGGCAGTTTTACCCTGATTGCGCGTTACTTCTCCCCCCGCTTTTTTGTTCTGCGTTTAGAGCAACTCGAACAACGGGGGTTTTTAACCATTCGTTTAGCGAGAACTTACCTAGTCGAAGGGTTTGAAAGTGCTTGGAATCGTAGCACTATTTGGTCATTTGTAGTGGGGAGTAGTGCCTCGGGTGTTGTTAGTTATTGGGCTTCTCGTCGAATTATTAAACCCTTGCAAAATATAACTGAAATTACCGAAAAATTTGCCGAGGGAAATTTACAGGCACGAGTCCCCAGCAGTGAAATCGCCGAACTTCAGAAACTCAGTAATAGTTTTAACCGCATGGCGCAAAGTTTGGAGGGGGTAGAACAGCGACGACGGGAGTTAATTGGAGATTTAACCCATGAATTGCGCACCCCTTTAACAGTAGTGCGTGGCTATTTGGAAGAGTTAGCCGATGGGTCTATTGATGGGTCGCCAGAACTCTATTTAAGGTTAGTGAAAGAAACCCGACGCTTAGAACGGTTAGCCAATGATTTACAGGAAATTTCTAAGGCAGAAGCGGGGTATTTGCCCATTCAATTAAAGCCCTTTAATTTGTTACCTTTATTAGAATCTTTAGTCGAACGATTTAAGGATCAACTATTAAACGATAATCCGGTTTTAGTACTAGAAACTGAGGGAGAATTACCACGAGTCATTGCGGATTCTGATCGGACTGAACAAATTTTGGTCAATTTGATTGGCAATGCCATTCGCTACACAGAAGAGGGTCAGATTACCTTGACTACTTGGCAGACAGGCGATCGCCTTTGGGTCGCTGTGACGGATACAGGCATTGGCATTAGTGAGGCTGACCTGCCCTACGTTTTTGAGCGCTTTTGGCGGGCGGATCGGTCGCGTTCCCGTATTAGAAGCGGCACAGGTTTAGGACTCGCCATTACTCGCCGTCTGGTCGAATTACAAAACGGTCAGATTGAAGTAGAAAGTGAACTGGGAAAAGGGAGTACCTTCCGTTTTTGTCTTCCTCTAGCGTGACAATTTTATGACCTAAATTTTATGACCTAAATTGAGGAATTTTATACAACAAAATTACCGCAAAACTAATCAAAATAATCCCCGACAGGCGATTAATCCATTGTAGCTTTTCCACGGTGAGGGAATTGGAGAGAACGTTATGTTGTAAGTGATTCACTCCCGAACTCAACAACAACCACCACAAGGCTGACCCTATAAATACTCCCAGAATTAAAGGAAATGCAGTCAAAAAATGGTGATGCTCCCCTAAGCCTAAACCGGAAAAGATACTCAAAAAGAAAAAGATGGTTAAGGGATTAGTGAGGGTTAAAAAAAGGGTGGAACTATAGGCAAACAGACCATTCATGGGGGCAGTAGCGGAAGGGGTTTCTGAGTTAGGAGAAGGGGGTTTACTGGTGAAGGTTTGGACTCCTAAATAGAGCAGAAACAGCCCTCCTAAAAGACGTAATAGCCCTTGATGCTCTAGGACAGGATTCATCAAACCGAGGCCTAAACTGGCAATACAGCCATAAATTCCGTCGGCTGTGGCAGCCCCTAAACCGGAGAGTAACCCAATGAGACGACCGTGGTTAAGGGTGCGTTGAATACAGAGAAAACCAATGGCCCCGATGGGAGCGGCGATCGCGAATCCAAAGAGCATTCCTTGTAAAAATAGAGATAACATGGTGAGGAGATTGGGTCTAAAAGCTTAGTTTTAATTTAAAGGAATATTTGGCAAAAATAAAGATAAATTTTAAGCAAAGTTCTTGCTTTACCCGTCATATTTAAGGTATATTAGAATAATTGCTTTTAAATTAACGATGCAACTGGATCATACAGACTGGCAACTGCTCAAAGCCTTACAGAAAGATGCACGCTTGTCCTTTTCCGAATTGGGGCGACGAGTGGGGCTATCTCCTCCGGCTGTGACCGAACGAGTGCGGAAACTGGAAGAATCGGGCATTGTGGCCGGGTATGGGGCAGACTTGAATCCGGGGGCTATTGGCTTACCCATTTTAGCCTTTATTCAACTCACCACCTCACCGGAACATTATCAACAAGTAATTGCCTTAATGCAGGAGTTGCCAGAGATTCTGGAGTGTCATCACGTCACGGGGAACACTTCTTTTGTCGTGCGTGCGATCGCCTCTTCCCTAGCCCACCTAGAACAGATTATCGGAAAACTGAGTCAGTATGGGCAAACCAGCACCTCAGTAGTCCTATCCAGTCCTGTCACCAAAAAGCCCATTGCTTCCCAACTCATTCCCTAATTAGGGCTTGCGGAATAATTGATAATTGTCAATTGTCAATTATCAATTCCCTGCTCCCCCGCTCTCCTATTCCCTATTCCGCAATCCCCCAAAGCTTAATTTCCGTATCACTAGCACTGACAATCCACCAACCATCAGGACTCACGGCCACCCCATTAACGGCCGTTTGGTGAGCTTTTAAGGTGCGTAAATTTTCCCCTGTATCTAGACGAGTAATATTAATCATTCCCTGTTCATCCCCACTAACAATACATTGATTATCTGGGGTTAAAGCAATGGTCGTTACTCGGAAGGATTTAACATTCAACGGTCCCAATAATTCCCCCGTCGCAAAGTCCCAGAACTTAATATTACTGTCGTGAGATCCAGTGAAAACCGTTGAACCATCAGAAGAAATCACCACCGATGTCACCGCCATAGATTGATCATTAAACGGGCCGAGGAGTTCCCCCGTGGTAAAATCCCAGAGTTTAATATTACTGTGGGCTGAACTGCTAATAATAATTTGTCCATCAGGAGTCATGGCTAAACTATTAATCCCCATCGACTGATCACTGAGGGTGTCGAGGAGTTCCCCCGTCATAATATTCCAGAGTTTGATGTTGCTGTTGTGAGCGCCACTGATTACCGTACTGCCATTAGGACTCACCGTAATACAGTGGGCCCCTTTGGAGTAGAGGTTAAACTGCTCAATTTTGCTCAGGGTAGCTAATTCCCAACGGCTGATATAACTGTTTTCGCCGCAGGTGTAAAACGTCAGACCATCGGGACTCATCGCAATATCTTGAATCCCATAGGCTTGGCGGCGGTTGCCGTTAGTTTGTACACAGTCAAAGAATTCGTAGGGGATGGGAGTACCGGGGGGGAGGAATTCTAAGGGAGAATGGACAGGGTGGACACCATTATCCGGGACAGGGATGGATTCCGGTTCCGGGGCAACCACAGGGGGGGGAGGACTCACGGGAGCGGGTTCAGGGTGGGCGCTGATCAGGGTGGCGGTATTATCGGGGTTGGCTTGAGGGGTGGGGGCTTTGTGGGCTTTAGGTTGGGCTTTGTGGGCTTTAGGTTGGTCTTGAGGAGTGCGAGGGCGTTGGGCATTGGCGATCGCGGCCTTAATCGCTTTCTGGAACGTTTTGCGCTCAAAAGGCGGCGTAACCACGGCGCAGTAGTCTAACACATCGGCTAGTTTTTGGGTCACGGGATCTTTTTCTGTGGCCACTAACACCATGGGGATGTTTTGGAGTTTGGGGTGCATTTGGGCTTTGTGCAGGATTTTCCAGCCTTCAATCTGGGGCAAGGCATATTTAAGAATAATCAGGCGCAGGTTCTCATGTTCTTCTTTGATGGTAGCCAGTGCCGCTTTGCCATCGACAGCCTCAACCACTTCAAATTTCCCCCCCGGCAACATTTCCCGGAGTGCAATGCGCATTGCACTATTATCATCTGCGATGAGTACTCGATTAGCCATGTTTACCTCTCAGAAGCCTTACCTGATTGTGTGCGCGCAGGGTGGGCGGATAGGATGGCAGACTAGGTTCATCTCGTAATTGGGCAACCCGCCCCTAGGAATGGGAAATATATTTCCATACTTTGATTGTATTGTCTCGACCGCCACTGACAATGGTTTTGCCGTTAGAACTAACGGCTACAGCACGAACTAAATCCGTATGTCCCATCAGGGTATGGATATATTGTCCCGTTTGGAAGTCCCAAATTTTCACGGTGTTATCACGACTGCCGCTAATAATGGTTTTGCCGTCTCCACTGATGGCTACGGAGGTGACAGATTGATTATGGCCGCGCAGGGTGCGTAAAACGTGACCTGTTTTGAGATCCCAAATTTTAATCGTGCGATCGCGACTCCCACTAATAATATTTTCCCCGTTAGGGGTAATACAGACGGAACGAATTTCGTCAGTGTGGCCTAACAGTGTGTTGAGAAATTTCCCGCTTTTCAAGTCCCAGATTTTCAAGGTTTGATCTCGACTGCCACTCACCACGCGATCGCCCTTCGGACTGATCACTAAATCTGTCACCCCCCGAGAATACCCCATCAAGCTCCCTTTTTCTTCCCCACTGTCGAGATCCCATATCTTAATGGCGGGAGTGCGTCGTAATAGGGTGAGAATGAATAACACCAAGGGGACACTCTGCATGGGCAGACGACTGAGCATTTCTTCTAAACTAAAATCAAAGGTCGGTTTGATGGTATTTTCCGCGCTGGCACTGACTACGGTTTTCCCATCGGGACTCACCGTTAACGCATAGATTTTGTGGGAGTCGCTGCTAATGGTGCGGATTTCTTCCCCACTGTCAAACTCCCAGATTTTTATGGTGTCGTCGGTGCTACTGCTGACAATGCGATCGCCCTCCGGTGTCACCGCAATGGACAACACCGCCGACTCATGACCCACTAGCGTCCGCACTTCTCGCCCCGTTAAAATATCCCAAATCCTAATCGTGCTGTCCTTACTCCCACTCACCGCATAGCGACCATCCGGAGTTAACGTCAACGCTTGCACCCAATAAGTATGACCCACTAAAGTATGGATACATTCCATCTGCAACCAGTCACTTTGCTCAATCACCATCGGCAAGTAACGCTGGGGATTTTTTAGGTTTTCAATGATTAGTTTTTCGGCGGTTTCTTGAATAATCCCAGACTCTTCTTTCACCGCATTAATCACTAAACGATATCCTTCCTCTCCGTAATTAAATGCGTCCCTTAATGCCCCTAATCGTTCCGCTTCAATAGCACTTTGCCAACGCATCATCAGGTCATCCAGTCCCCCTAATGTCACTTGAGATTGAATTAATGTACTCTGACGATTAGTTTGGGTGTCTTCCTCTAAAACAATATCATGGACCCCATAACTTTCCTCTTCTGCTTCCTCCTCTTCTGGGCTTAAACTAAACCCTTCCGTAGACTCAATTTCTACATTGCCAAAGTTTACTTCTACCCCATCCGCATCAAAGGTAATACCAATCCCTGTTTTTCTCGTTGATTCTTCGGCTTCTTCCTCTTCTAACGGCAGATTTAAAAAGTCGGCAGGTAGCGGTTGCTGGTCTTCTACAATAGTTTGATCTGAATCAAGGGGATTGAAATTCAAGGCTTTTGAATCCCCTAAGTCTTGACCAGAAAAAGGCTCATTTGTCAAGACAGAATCAGCAAAATCTGACCCCACCTCATCTAAATCTAAAACATCATTTTCCTCATCAAAGGGGCTAAACAAATCATCAGGAATCTCCTCTAAGCCCGGAGCAGACAAACTATCATTATCCCCAGCAAAAGGATTCGCAAATTCTCCGGGGGTGGAATCAGTTTCTAACAAATGGGGCGAGGGGGTAAAAGGATGATCAGGAGTTGGAGTAGGCACTGCCCCTGTATCTTCCTCTGAAGTAGTGTAATTATCTAACGGCGTGACATTGGGATCATCATCTTCCGAATCTTCCGAGCCAAATTCTAAATCCAGAGAACGCCTTGCCAAAGCGGCCAATTCTGCCAGTTCATCCGGGGCTAATTCTGAGCCGAATCCGCTTAATTCTTGGGGGAATTGAGCCATAAAATCCCCAAACTGTTCTAACTCTCCAAAGGGATGGTCAGGATCATCAAAATTAGGCGTTTCCGGTTCTGTGAGAGGGACTTCTGGGGGTAAAACTACCGAATCCAATGCTGAGGGGGGAGATTCTAGGGGAGTTTCAGGAAGATCAAAATCAAAATCGAAGCCATCCGAGGAGGTGTTGATCTCCTCCGTGATGACAGGGGGGGGAGGCATGACCATCACTTCCTCTGAGGGGGTGGGGGTATCGTCGGGGGGATGTTCCTGTCTACTGGCTGTTTTTAGGGCTTTAGCTTGATGTACGGCCGATTTGACAGCCGCTTTGAGTTGCCCTTTACTAAAGGGTTTTTCCAGTAGGACAATGGGGCGGGAGTCTAAGACCAAACCCTCGGGAGGGGTAGTATTGCGACCAATTAACACCATAGGGATGTGTTCTAGAGTGCGATCGCCTTGAGTCCGTTCAATCAGTTCCCAGCCATTCAACTGCGGCAGATTCACCTCCAAAATAATGAAGCGAATCAAAGCCCCTTCCTGATAGATTAAGGATAACCCCTCCTCTCCATCCCCAGCTTCTTGAATTTCGTAATTGCCTTTCGGTAACAATGTCCGAAGTTGCGTCCTCATTTCGTGGTTTTCATCAATGATTAGGACTTTGCGGCTTACCATGATGTGTTGAGTAGATGACGATAGGATACAGCAACCACGAGAGCAGACTGGGAGAGGATCATCAGACCATAGACTATCCAACAGTCTCACCGTTGAACTTCGGCTGTAACGAAGGAGGGTTAGCTCAGATCCATATTATCTGACTTATCGCTTAAAGTCGCTGGATTTTCTGGGGTTTCTTCCTCTTCCCCTAATGCCTCCCCTAAACGCCGCAAATAACGGGATTGTTTAGGGGGTAAAGGCAAACCTAAACGTTTATGAAAATCACGTTGAACTTTATAGGTCAAACGGGGGGAGATTTGCCGGACAATTTGGGCTAGTAGCCGATCTCCAGTATTCTGCAACAAGGGACGAGGAAATTTGTAGATAAACTTGGGAAATTCAATCATCACCTTGAGATGAAGATGCCAAGTCACTTGAGTTAAAACAGCATCCTCGGGATAATGTTGATTCCAAGGCACCGCTACCCCAGCCACTTCGGCTAAACGCATGGAAGCAAAATAATCCACATCATAGCCCGGAGGAGTGTAGTCTGGTACAGGAACACTATACATATCATAAATCTGGTTCTCCGGTGGAGCTAGAACAACCCCCATTTTAGGTTCCACTTCATAGCCAAATGCCCCAAACCGCCCAATAGTCAAAATATATCCATTAACCCCAAAAGGCTCGGCTGTCATGGGTTTAGCACAGCGCGTAAACCATCCTTCATGGGCATCCAAATATTCGGCGACGACTTGGGGGGAATCATACATTCCCATACCCCCGTGAAAGTGGGTTTCAAAGGTGAAGGGATCATAATCGATCTCCTCAATCCCCTCTTCAGAGGAATTGGTTTCCATTGCCACAGGATTGAAGTCTGGAGGGAAACTAGATCGATTCACGGCGTGATGATTCCTAAAATTAGTTGACATAAAACACCCTTGGGCATGGTTTACAGTGGCGTTGATGCTCCCCCTTAAACTGGAGAACAATTCAGTGCGGGAGATTCTGGGGTTTACTGATTTAGTTTATAGGGTAACCTTCTCCGCCCTAAAGGACGGAGCTTTAGCCCTAACCTGATACTCTATCTAGTAGCGAACAAGATAGCAGGTTGGTGCTTTCGGGACGGGTTACACACGCCCCCAAGAGTTTAATGTTTTGT